>JBDTIO010000185.1:0-18973 GCA_039936375.1 Caldimonas sp.
GCCGCAAGGTGCCAGACCGCATCTACGTGCACGGCTTCATCACGACCGGCGGCGGCGAGAAGATGAGCAAGAGCCGAGGCACCGGCATCTCGCCGCTGCGCTATCTCGAGATCGGCATGAACCCGGAATGGCTGCGCTACTACATCGCCGCCAAGCTGAACTCACACGTCGAAGACATCGAGTTCAACCCGGAGGACTTCATCGCCCGGGTGAACAGCGACCTGGTCGGCAAGTACGTGAACATCGCCAGCCGAGCGGCCGGGTTTCTGACGAAGCAGTTCGACGGCCAACTCGGCGACGACACCGGCGAGCACGACATCCTGGTGACGCAGATTCGCCAGCCCGCCGAGGAGATTGCCAGCCTCTACGAAGAGCGCGAGTACGGCAAGGCGCTTCGCCGGGTGATGGAGCTGGCCGACGCGGTCAACGCCTACTACGACACCTGCGAGCCGTGGAAGCTGGCGAAGCAAACGGGCCCGGTGGAGCGCAAGCGCCTGCAGGCGGTCTGTTCGCGGGTCATCGAGGCCTTCCGACTGCTCACTCTCTATCTCGCGCCAGTGCTGCCCGTGCTCACCGCCGACGCGTGCCGCTTCCTGCGCATCGAGCCGCAGCGGTGGGCCGACACGTCGCGCAGTCTGGTCGACGAAAAGCACGTCATCGGCAAATACCAGCATCTCGCACAGCGAGTCGACTCGAAACAGGTCGATGCCTTGTTCGAGCCGGTGGCCGTGTCGACGACAGCCGGAGCCGAGCCGATCGCCCTGCCGCTCCCCGGCGGCGAGCCCATCGCACCGACCATCACGATCGACGACTTCGCCAAGCTCGACCTGCGCATCGCGCGGATCGTCGCCTGCGAAAAAGTCGAAGGCTCGACCAAGCTGCTGCGCCTGACGCTCGACGTCGGCGAGCCAGCGCATCGCACCGTCTTCAGCGGCATCCAGTCGGCGTACACGCCGGAGCAGCTCGTCGGCAAGCTCACCGTCGTGGTCGCCAATCTCGCGGCGCGCAAGATGAAGTTCGGGCTCAGCGAAGGCATGGTCCTGGCCGCGTCGCACAAGGACGAGAAATCGCATCCGGGCCTGTTCGTGCTCGAGCCGCACAGCGGTGCGATTCCCGGCTTGCGGGTTCGCTGACGCGCGCGTTGCCGTGAGCGCCGACGGAGTCGTTCGCCAGTTTGCCGACGCGACCTGGGCCGACGACGGGCCGACGCGCGGCGTCGAGAACGTCGTCGAAAGCGGCCACGTGCTGGCGTTCCCGCATCTTGCGTTCGTTCTCGACGACAGCGAGAAGCGCTTCCTCGATCCGCGCTGGGCCGACGGCAACGCCAAGAACGTCTCCTTGCGTTGGCCGGCCGGCGAGTTGCGCGGCGCCGTCGGCGAGCCGGCCGACCTCGCGGCGCTGAAGCGCATGATCGAGCGCTATGCCGATCACAGCGAGGCCTTCGCCCTGCGCCTGTTTCCGCACTATCGCGGCAAGCTGCGCCGCGGCAACTCCTCGTTCCGGCCGACCGACGTGGCCGGCCGCGTGCGCAGCTGGCGCCAGGACGACACGCGCCTGCACGTCGACGCCTTTCCCTCCAACCCGATGCAGGGCACGCGCCTCCTGCGCGTCTTCTGCAACGTCAACCCGCACGGCGAGCCGCGTCGCTGGCGCGTTGGCGAGTCGTTCGAGGACCATGCGAAGCGCTACCTCGGTGCGATCGACAAGCCGTGGCCCGGCTCGGCCTGGCTGCTCGCCACGCTCGGCATCACCAAGCGCCGCCGCACCTGTTACGACCACTTCATGCTGCAGCTGCACGACCGGGCCAAGGCTGACCTCGAATTCCAGCGCAACTCGCCGCAGCAGCGCGTCGATTTCGTACCGGGGACGACCTGGATCGTCTACAGCGACCAGGTCCTGCACGCGGCGATGGGTGGCCAGCACATGATGGAGCAGACGTTCTATCTCGAGGTCGAGAGCCTGCAACAGCCCGAGTCCTCGCCGTTGCGTGTGCTCGAACGGCTGCTCGGACGACCGCTGCGCTAGCAGCGTCGGCGGCCGGCCGCGTCGCGCCCGCTTGGCGACCGCGCCGCACGCGAGTAGGATGCGATATCGACGCACATCGCATTAACATGCAGAGCTCATGGAGCTGAAGACGGCGCGCCTGACGCTGCTGATCGACCCGGCGAAGAAAACCGCCTTCGAACGGCTTTGCGCGCAGCAGGATCTGACGCCTTCGCAGGTCGTGCGCCAGCTGATCCGCGCCTACCTGATCGAGCACGGCGCGAGCTTTACACCGAGCGGAGCAAAACCTGCCGGACGAGCCATGCCGGCGGCCGTGGAGCGCCGTCGCGATGCGCCTCCGGCGAAGCCGCGGGCGCGCCGCTGAAGCGGCTGCCATGAGCGGCGACGCCGGCACATATCACTGGATGGCCCTCGACAGCGCGCTGCTGGTGATCGCGCTATGGTTGCTCATCGGCCTGTTCGGCGTGCTCGCGCTGCGTCGCTTCAAGCTGGTGTCGCGCGTCCTGTTCCCGCTCGGCGGTGCGGTCGGGCTGGCGTTGTTCGCCATCGGGCTCGTCGCGGTCGTCCAGACACCCGAGGTCGCCGTCCTGGCCATCGGCCTGCCGACCCTGCCCTTTCACCTTCGTCTCGATAGCCTGTCGGCCTTCTTCCTGATGGTGATCGGCTGCGCCGCGGCCGGCGTGTCGGCGTTCGCGGCCGGCTATTTCCGCCGCGGCGAGGGCACGCCGCCGGGATTGCTGTGCCTCGAATACCACCTGTTCCTCGCGAGCATGGCCGGTGTGGTGCTGGCCGACGACGCGTACTCCTTCATGGTGATGTGGGAGACGATGGCGTTGTCGTCATTCTTCCTCGTCACCGCGAATCATCGCATCCCGGAGATCCGCCGCGCCGGCTACCTCTACCTGTTGATGGCGCACATCGGCGCGATCGGCATCCTGATGTGCTTCGGCGTGCTTCAGGCCGGCACCGGCGACTACACCTTCGCCAACATGCGCGCGCAGAACCTGACGCCATTCTGGGGCTCGGTCGCGTTCGTGCTGGCGGTGTTCGGCTTCGGCACCAAGGCCGGCGTGCTGCCGCTGCACGTCTGGCTGCCCGAAGCCCATCCGGCCGCGCCGTCGCCGGTCTCGGCGCTGATGAGCGGTGTGATGCTGAAGACCGCGATCTACGGCCTGCTGCGCGTGCTGTTCGACCTGCTGCACATGCAGTCGTGGTGGTGGGGTGGACTGCTGCTCGCACTCGGCCTGGCGACTGCGCTGTTCGGCGTCGTCTTCGCCGCGGCGCAGGTCGACATGAAGCGGCTGCTGGCCTATTCGTCGATCGAGAACATCGGCCTGCTGTTCGCCGCCATCGGCCTGGCGGTCGTCTTTTCCGCGTACGGCATGCTGCCGATGGCGGCGCTGGCGCTGACTGCGAGCCTGTATCACGTCGCCGCCCACGCGCTGTTCAAGAGCCTGCTGTTCCTCAGCACCGGCTCGGTGCTGCATGCGACCGCAGAACGCAGCCTCGGCAAGCTCGGCGGCCTGATCCGCACGATGCCGTGGGTGGCCTGGCTTACGTTGCTCGGCGCGCTGGCCAGCGCCGGCCTGCCGCCGTTCAGCGGATTCGTCTCCGAGTGGCTGCTGCTGCAGAGCTTCCTGTTCGCGCCCGGGCTGCCCGACCCGGTGCTCAACATGCTGATCCCGGTCGTCGCCGCGCTGATCGCGCTGGTCGCAGCGCTGGCCGGCTACACGATGGTCAAGTTCTTCGGCGTCATCTTCCTCGGCCGCCCACGCGAGGAAAAGCTCGCCCACGCCCGCGATGCCGGCCCGTGGGAGCGCGCCGGCATGGTGTGGCTCGCAGCCGGCTGCATCGGCCTCGGGTTGCTGCCAATCCAGTTCATCCGGCTGATCGAACCGGTAACGCAGCAACTGGTCGGCGCGGGCCTCGGCGACGCCACGGCGACTGGCCGCTGGCTGCTCGCGCCGACCTCGGTCGAGCGCGCGAGCTACAGCCCGGTGATCTTCCTGCTCGGTGTCGCGGCGAGCTGCGCACTCGCCTACTTGCTGGTACGCCGCTTCTATCACGGGCGCCTGCGCCGCGCCGAACTCTGGGACTGCGGCTATCCGGGCCAGACCCCGCGAATGCAGGACACGGCCGAAGGTTTCGGCCAGCCGATCCGGCAGATCTTCACGCCGTTCTTCCGCATGCAGCGCGAACTGCCGAGCCCGTTCGACAGTCATCCGCACTACCGCGTCGTCGTCGAGGACCCGATCTGGCATGCGCTGTACCTGCCGATCGCCGCTGCGGTGGCGCGCGTCGCCCGCCTGGTCGGCCTGCTACAACAGGGCCGGATCGCGGTCTACCTGCTCTACAGCTTCGTCACGCTGATCGCGATGCTGCTGCTGGTGAGCCGATGAGCACCCGGTCGAGACCCGCATGACATTTTCCGGCGCCCTGGCTCAGCTGCTGGAGATCCTGGTCGCGCTCGCGCTCGCGCCGCTGCTGACCGGCTGGGTCAACCAATGGCGCGCCTGGCTGCAGAACAAGAGCGCGCCCAGCCTGTTCCAGCCGTACCGGCTGCTGCACAAGCTGTTCAACAAGGACTCGGTGGTGGCCGAGCACGCCTCCGCGCTGTTTCGCTCGACGCCGTACATCGTGTTCGGCTGCGTCGCGCTCGCCTGCTCGATCATCCCGACCCTTTCGACCGATCTGCCGCTGTCGCAGGCTGCCGACGTGATCGCGCTGGTCGGCCTGTTCGCGCTGGCCCGGGTGTTCATCTCGCTCGCGGCAATGGACATCGGCACCGCCTTCGGCTCGCTCGGTGGGCGGCGCGAGATGCTGATCGGCTTCCTGGCCGAGCCAGCGCTGCTGATGGTGATGTTCTCGGCCTCGCTGATCTCGAAGTCGACTTCGCTGACGACGATCGTCGAGACGCTCGCACATCGCAATCTGGCGATCTACCCGGGCCTCGCGTTCGCCGGCGTCGCCTTCACGATGGTGTCGCTGGCCGAGAACGCCCGCGTCCCGATCGACAACCCGGCCACGCACCTCGAGCTGACGATGATCCACGAGGCGATGATCCTCGAGTACTCGGGCCGCCACCTCGCGCTGCTCGAATGGGCCGCCAGCCTGAAGCTGTTCGCCTATTCGTGCATCGGCCTGGCGTTGTTCTTCCCGTGGGGCCTGGCCGAGGCGCAGGCGCCGCTGCTGCTGCTGCTTGCGCTGCCGACGCTGGTGGTCAAGCTGGCCATCGGCGGCATCACGCTGTCGATGCTCGAGACGCTCAGCGCCAAGATGCGCATCTTCCGCGTGCCCGAGTTTCTGGCCACCGCATTCCTGCTCGCAGTGATGGGCCTGCTGGTCCACATCCTGCTGACGCCGCGATGAATGCGCTGCTGCCCCAGTTCGTCAACCTGCTCGGCGCGGTGCTGCTGCTTCTTGCGTTCGCGATGATCTCGCAGCGCCGCATCCTCTCGCTGGTCCGCCTGTTCACGCTGCAGGGCGCCACGCTGGTGATCGCGACCGCACTGGTCGGCCACGTGACCGCGCAGCCGCACCTCTACCTGTCGGCGTTACTGACCTTCGCGCTCAAGGTAGTGCTGATCCCGGTGCTGCTGCACCGCATGATCGACCGCCTCGACGTGCGCTGGGACACCGAGACGCTGATCAACATCCCGACGACCATGCTGGTCGGCATCCTGCTGGTGATCTTCGCCTTCAACCTGGCGCTGCCGATCGCCCAGCTGTCGCGATCGATCGCGCGCGGTTCGCTCGGCATCGCGCTGGCCTGCGTGCTGCTGTCGTTCCTGATGATGATCACGCGCGCCAAGGCGATACCGCAGGTCATCGGTTTCCTGTCGATGGAGAACGGCCTGTTCTTTGCCGCCACGTCGGCCACCTACGGAATGCCGATGGTGGTCGAACTCGGCATCGCGCTCGACGTGCTGATCGGCGTGCTGATCCTCGGCGTGTTCATGTTCCAGATCCGCGAGAAGTTCGACAGCCTGGACATCCGTCATCTGGAAAAGCTCAGGGAAGACTAGTGGAGATCCTCGTCCTCGTGCTCGGCTTTCCGCTTGTCGGCAGCGTCACCCTCGCGCTGTTCGGTCAGCGCAACCTGGCAATGGACCTGAACGCGGGGTTCAGCTTTTGCACCTTCGTCGCGGCCTGCGCATTGACCGTGCAGGTGGTCGCCGACGGCCCGCGGTTCGCCTGGCAGCAAGAGTTCTTCATCGATCCGCTGAACGTGTTCCTGGTCGCCCTGACCGCGTTCGTGGCCTTCACGACGGCGCTGTTCTCGCGGCCCTACATGCGAACCGAACGCGATCTGGGAAAGATGACGCCGCCGCGGCTGCGCCTTTACCACAGCATGTACCAGCTGTTCAGCTTCACGATGCTGCTGGCGCTGACGACCAACAACATGGGCATCCTCTGGGTCGCGATGGAGGCGGCGACGTTGACGACGGTGCTGCTGGTCAGCGTCTATCGCACCGCCGCGAGCCTCGAAGCGGCGTGGAAGTATTTCATCCTGTGCGGCGTCGGCATCGCGCAAGCGCTGTTCGGCACCGTGCTGCTCTATATGGCCGCCGAGAAGGTGATCGGCGCCGAAGGCGGTGCGCTGCTGTGGACCCATCTCGACGCCGTGAAGGGCGCGCTCGACCCGCGCATCATCACGCTGGCGTTCGCCTTCCTGTTCATCGGCTACGGCACCAAGGTCGGCCTGGTGCCGTTGCACAACTGGCTGCCCGACGCCCATGCCGAAGGGCCGACGCCGGTCTCGGCGGTGCTGTCCGGGCTGCTGCTCAACGTCGCGCTGTACGCGATCCTGCGCTGCAAGGTGCTGACCGACGGTGCGCTGCACGACCACCTGGCCGGCAAGCTGATGATGGGCTTCGGCCTGCTCTCGGTAGTGGCCGCGGCGTTCCTCCTGACGCGCCAGAAGGACGTGAAGCGCATGTTCGCGTACTCGTCGGTCGAACACATGGGCCTGATGACGTTCGCGTTCGGCCTGGGCGGCCCGATCGCCAACTACGCCGGGCTGCTGCACATGACGGTGCACTCGCTGATCAAGTCGGCGATCTTCTTCACGGTCGGCCACGCCGCGCAGAAAGCCGGCACGCAGATCATGGACGAGATCCGCGGTCTGATCCGCATCAGCCCGATGGTCGGCTGGGGCTTGATGCTCGGCTCGCTGGCGATCCTCGGCGTGCCGCCGTTCGGCGTGTTCGCGAGCGAGTTCCTGATCATCACGACCGCGATGCGCGAACAACCATGGGCCACGCCGCTGCTGTTGCTGGCCCTCGGCGTGGCCTTCGCGTCGATCTTCGGCCGGGTCCAGCCGATGGTCTTTGGCGACACGACGTTGAAGCGCCTCGAACACCCACCGGCATCGATCCCGGTGTTCGTGCACCTCGGGCTCGGCCTGATGCTGGGCCTCTACATCCCGCCCTACCTCGACGAGTGGTACCGCCAGGCGGCGCGGATGCTCAGCAGCTGAAACATGGATGCTCCGCGTCTTCCCGGCCTTCCTTCCGAGCTGCGGCGACTGCCCGCCGAGTTGCCGGTCTGGCACGCCGAGGCCGATGAGGCGCAGTGGCTGGCCGCCGCACGGTCTGTGCGCGAGCGTGGCGGCCGGATCGTGTCCCTGTGGGGTACCGACCGGCGCGACACCGACGGCGGCTGCCTCGGCATCTCGGCCGCCTACGCGTTGCCCGAAGGCCTGGTCTGGCTCGACTTGGCGCTGGCCGAGGCTTCGCCGCGCTATCCCGACCTGGCCGGCGTGTTCCGCAGTGCCGAGCGCATGCAGCGCGCGACCGCCGACCTGCTCGGCATTCACGCCACGGGAAGCGCCGACACGCGTCCATGGCTCGACCATGGCGTCTGGACGGAGCGCCATCCGCTGCGCTGCGACGCCTTGCCGAACACGGCGCCCGCGGCGCGCGACTATCCGTACGTCCGCGTCGAAGGCGACGGCGTGCACGAGATCGCAGTCGGGCCGGTGCATGCCGGCACGATCGAGCCTGGACACTTCCGCTTCTCGGTTGTCGGCGAGAAGGTGCTGCGACTCGAGGAACGCCTCGGCTATGCGCACAAGGGCATCGCCCGGCGCTTCACCGAACTGCCCGCGCTCGACGCACACCGGCTCGCCGGCCGCGTCTCGGGCGACTCGACGGTGGCCTTTGCCTGGGCCTACTGCATGGCGCTCGAGTCGGCCGGCGGCTGCGCGCCGCCACCGCGCGCGCTCTGGCTGCGCGCCCTGATGCTCGAACGCGAGCGCGTTGCCAATCACCTGGGCGACCTGGGCGCACTCGGCAACGACTGCGCGTTCACGTTCGGGCTGGCGCAGTTCTCGCGGCTGCGCGAAGACTGGCTGCGCCTGTCGATGCAGGCCTTCGGCCACCGACTGATGATGGACGGCGTGATACCCGGCGGCGCCGCGCGCGACCTGGCCGCCGACATGCTGGAACGCCTCGACCAGCAGTGCGATGCGATCGAAGCCGAGGTGAACGCCTTGCGCACCATCTACGACGAGCATGCCGGCGTGCAGGATCGCTTCGTCACAACCGGGCGCGTCACACCGGAGTTGGCCGCGCAACTCGGCCTGACTGGTCTCGCGGGCCGGGCCAGCGGGCAGGCAGCCGACCTGCGCTGCGACCAGCCGTGGCCGCCCTACGACCGGCTGCAGGTACGCCAGGCAGGCCACCGCAACGGCGATGTCGCGGCCCGGGTCGCGGTGCGCTTCGACGAGACCTTCGAATCGCTGCGGCTGATCCGCGCCCTGTGCGCCGAGCGTCCCGCCGGCCCGGCGCGGGCCGACATCGTGCTCCCCGGCCGGGCCGCGATCGGCGCGGGCTGGGTCGAGGCCTGGCGCGGCGAGGTCTTCGTCGCCCTCGAACTCGGCCCCGGCGGCGCGATCCGGCGCTGCCATTGCCACGATCCGTCGTGGCACAACTGGCCGGTGATCGAACATGCGGCAATCGACAACATCGTCCCCGATTTCCCGCTGATCAACAAATCGTTCAATCTCAGTTATTCGGGACACGACGGCTGATGTGGAAGATCGCCCGACAAATCATCCAGGTCGGCATCGCGACCGAGCCACCGCCTGACAGCGACGAAAGCCTGCGGGTCTTGGCCGAGCGCATCGGGCGCGAGCTGCTCGCCACGCTCGGCCAGGCGCTGGCGATCCGCCATGTGGATGCCGGCTCGTGCAACGGCTGCGAGTTGGAGATCCAGGCGCTCGGTAACCCGTACTACAACCTAGAGGGCCTGGGCATCCGCTTTGTCGCGAGCCCTCGCCATGCGGACATGCTGCTTGTCACCGGCCCGGTGTCACGCAACATGGAAGTCGCGCTCAAGCGCACGCTGGCGGCGATGCCCGACCCGAAGCTGGTGGTCGCGATCGGCGACTGCGGCGGCTGCGGGGGCATCTTCGGCGAAGGCTATGCGAGCTGCGGCAAGGTTTCCAACGTGATTCCGGTCGACGTGGTCGTGCCCGGCTGCCCGCCACCACCGCACGAGATCATGCGTGGCATCCTGACGGCGGTGCGGCGCGGCCGCAGCTGAGGCCGGGCGTGAAGTTTGCAGCACCGAACCTGGCCCGACGTGCAGCCAGGTACGTCTGGTCGTCTTCGGCCTCAACGAGCAGCAGCGCCGGCTGCGATACACCGATCCGGTCTCGACGCGCTTGCAATTGGCCCCGGCGGCCAGCGAGGTGGTGACCGTGACGCAGGAGCGCGCCGCGGCTTTTCGCGTCTGGCTCGCCTCCTGAGCGCCGCCCGTCCCCGTTAGACTCTCCCTCTTTCGCGCCGCGCCCTTGCCCATGCCCTGGTTCTGGAAGCCCTACACCTCCGACGTCACCTCGTTCATCGAGGAGATGAAGACCAGGCGCCCGGCGCTCGAGGACGAGCAGCGGCGTGGTCGATCGCTGCTCTGGGATCGCCGCATCGACCTCGTCGCGGAAGAAGAGCACGAGGAAGCGCGCGTCCCGCAACAGCCGTACGTCTATCAGACCCGGCAGCCCTAAGCTGCTTGTTTCGGCGATGAGCGCATACGCGGCCACCGAGGCCGGGCCGACCGGCCATCTCGTCGAAGCCGTGGACGGCATCGCCGTCGCCCGCCTCTATGGCGAGCCGCTCTTCTCGCTGCCCACCGATCTCTACATTCCGCCCGACGCGCTCGAGGTCTTTCTCGAGGCCTTCGAGGGCCCGCTCGACCTCCTGCTCTACCTGATCCGCCGGCAGAACTTCAACATCCTCGACATTCCGATGGCGAGCGTGACGCGGCAGTACCTCGCTTACGTCGAGCAGATTCGCAAGACCAACCTCGAGCTGGCGAGCGACTACCTGCTGATGGCGGCGATGCTGATCGAGATCAAGTCGCGCATGCTGCTGCCGCCGAAGAAAAGCGCCGACGGCAAGGAGATCGAGGACCCGCGCGCCGAGCTGGTGCGCCGCCTCGTCGAGTACGAGCAGATGAAGCTGGCGGCGGCCAGGCTCGACGCGCTTCCCTTGCTCGGCCGCGACTTTCTGCGCGCTCAGGTGGCCGTCGAGGAAGCCATGACGGCCCGCTTGCCCGACGTGTCGGCCGCCGACCTGCGCGAGGCCTGGGCCGAGCTGATGAAACGGGCGAGCCTGAACCAGCACCACAAGATCTCGCGCGAGCAGCTCAGCGTGCGCGAGCACATGAGCCTGCTGCTGCGCTCGTTGCACGGCCGCCGCTTCGCGATCTTCGAGGACCTGTTCGATCCGGGCCGCGGCGCGCCTGTGCTCGTCGTCGTCTTCATCGCTCTGCTCGAGCTGGCCCGCGAGCACCTGATCGAGGTGACGCAAGCCGAGGCCTTCGCGCCGATCTACGTCAGGCTCGCGTACCAGTCCGCGTAATAGACATCGAAGGACGTCGGGCCGCTCCCAAGGCCGGGGCCGCGCCCCCTAGGGGCAGCACAGGCACGCAGCGACAAGCGCGGGGGTCCTATTTCGCCAGCTTGAAGGCGATCATCGCTCGCAGCTTGTTTGGCAGGACCGGCTTGATGAGCAGGTGAAAGTCGTGCTCCTGCGCTTCCTTGTCGTGCCCAGTCATGCTGCTCCCGGTGACGACGATGGCCGGCAGCGACGAACCGAATCGCGACCGTAGAGCGGTGATCGCGGCGACGCCGGTCTCGCCGTGCTGCAGGCGGTAGTCGGCAATGATCAGTGCCGGCCTGACGACGGCCGTATCGCTGGCCGCCGCCCATGCCGCTGCCGCGCCGACGCTCTCGAACGCCTCGATGCTGGCGCCCCAGGCACGCAGCAGCACCTCGAGGCCTTCGCGGACTGCCGGCTCGTCTTCGACGACGACGATGAGCCGGTCGGCGAGCGTGATGCCGATCGGCGCCTTGCCGGGTACCGAGCGCACTCCGGCACGCGGCGCCTTGCCGAGGGGCAGCTCGACGCCGAAGACCGAGCCGTGGCCCATCACCGAGCGCAGCGACACCGGCGCGGCCATCAGCGCGGCAAGGCGCTTGACGATGGCCAGGCCGAGCCCGAGGCCCTTCTTCTGTTCGCCAGTGGCCGCGGCCGCGGTGCCCGGCAACTGGTAGAACTCTTCGAAGACGCGGACCCGCTCATCCTCACGAATGCCCGGCCCGGTGTCCCAGACCTGCAGGAAGACGCGTCCGCCTTGCCGGCGTGCGCTGACGAGTATCGAGCCGTCGCTCGTGTAGCGGATCGCGTTCGAGACCAGGTTGCGCAGAATGCGCTCGACCAGCAACGGGTCGGCCAGCACCGCGTAGCGGCCGCCGCGAAATCGCAGGGCGAGGCCCTTCTCGAACGCTGCCGGCTCGAAATGCAGGCGCAGTTTTCTGAAGATGTCGGAGACCTCGAAGCTTTCCGGGTTGACCTCGACGCCACCGCTGTCGATGCGGGTGATGTCGAGCAGCTCGGAAAAAAGGCCCTCGAGCGCATCGACTGATTCGTTGATGCTGTTGACGAGCTGGGCCACTTCCGGCTCGTGCACCCGCTGGCGCAGCGCTTCGGCGAACAGGCCCATCGCGTGCAACGGCTGGCGCAGATCGTGACTGGCGGCCGTGAAGAACTGCGTCTTGGCCCGGTTCGCCACCTCGGCCTCCTGGCGCGCTTCTTCCGCGATGCCCTTTTCGGCGCGCAGTTGAACCGCCAGAGCCTCGGTGCGCAGCTTCAGGGTGATGTTGCTGTCGAACGAGCCGCGGTAGTCGCGCCCGAGGATCATGATCATGCCCATGGCGACGGCCATCAGGACCGCGAGCTGCCAGCCGAGGTCGGCCTGCTGTACGACCACAGCGGCAATGGCCGGCACGAAGATGCACAGCACGAACACCACGAACAACCCGAACTGCGGCGCCAGGATGGGCACCGAAGCGACGCAGAAGGTGTAGACGACGAGCACCAGGGCGATCTGGCTGGGCGCACCACCGTAGCTGTAAAACAGCCATGCCGCGGCGCCCCACAAGGCGCCGGAAACGAGCACGCCCGACTGCCAGACGCGCAGCCGCGTCAGCAGGCCGGCCGTCGTGGTCGGCTCGTTGTGGGCGAAGCGGATCGCCAAGCCGACGCGAACGAGCCAGACCACGGCGAACAACAGGCCCCAGGCGAGGCGAAGCATCGGCGGCGCTGCGTGGGCAAAGATCAGCTCGATCGAGAACGCGCCGACGAAGTGCCCGGCGAGCGAGGTGCGATTGAAGGCAAAGGCGCCGCGAACCTGGTCGCGCAGCAGCAAGAATTCGTCGAGCGGCAGCTCGCGCGGCTCCTCCACCGCCGCTGTTCCTACGGCGAGGCGCGCGGCGGCCATGGCGCGATGCCGCCCTGACCCGGCATCTGGCTGACCGCCAGCACGGCCTGCGTGCGCGAGTTGACGCCGAGCGCTCGCAGCACCGCGGCGACGTGATCCTTGACGGTCTCGACCGAAAGCTTGAGCTCGCGCGCGATCAGCTTGTTCGACTGGCCACGCAGCAGCAGGCCGAGCACGTCGGTCTGGCGCGGCGTCAGCTTGAACGCGGCCAGCGCGGCGCGAGGCGTGGCCGGCGCGGTGCCGTGCGCATGGGGGCTGCTTTGGCCTTCGGCCGGCGCTTCTTCGCCGCCATCGCGCATCGTCATCTGCGGCACGTAGATGCCGCCCTGCATGACGACGTGCAGCGCCTCCTGAAGCGTCTCGTTGCTCGCGCGCTTGGGCACGAAGCCCATGGCACCGAGGTCGATGGCGCGAATGACGTCGGCGCTGCGGTCCGAGGCCGAGACGACCACGACCGGCACGGCCGGATACGTGGCGCGCAGCTCGGTGAGCACTTCGAAGCCGTCGGCGTCGCCGAGGCGCAGATCGAGCAGCACGAGGTCGAAGCCCGGATCGGCGAGCAGCGCCTCGCGTGCCGCGCGCGCGCCGGCCACACCCACCACCGAGACGTGCGTGCCGATTCCCTGGATAACGTTCTGCAGCGCCGTGAGGATCAGCGGGTGGTCATCGATCAGCAGGACTTTCATCGGACCACCAGTACAAAGTTGCAACGCCCGCCGGGCCTCCCCAAGGGCGCTGCCGCGCCTTCGGGGGGCAGTGAACGAAGTGAGCGTGGGGGTTTCATGTCATCGAAAGCGCCGCGACACCGACTCGGCAATGCAGACCGGCTTGTCGGAGCCCTCGCGTTCCATCCTCACTTCGGCAGTCATCTGTGCGCCACCTTCGATCGGTTCGAATTTCAGCAGCTTGAAGCGGCCGCGCAGGCGACTGCCGCTCGGTACCGGCGCCGGAAAACGGACCCGGTTGAGGCCGTAGTTGACGCCCATGCGCGTGTCGCTCACGGCAAACGCCTGGGCGCTCATCTCCGGCAATAGCGAGAGGGTCAAAAAGCCATGCGCGATCGTCGTGCCGAACGGCCCCGCCTTCGCCCGCTCCTGGTCGAGGTGAATCCATTGGTGATCGCCGGTGGCATCGGCGAACCGCTGGATCCGCTCCTGCGTCACCTCGATCCACTCGCTGACGCCGAGCTCTTCGCCGACCTTGTCCTCGAGCCCGGCGATCGTCGCGAAGACGTTCATCTCAATTGGCCCAGACGATGATGGGCTCCCACTGCTCGCGATCGCGCTCGAAGCGCACCGAAGACACGTCCCAGAGCGTCAGGCCATGCGCCGCCAGGTGCACGTAGTTCTGGGTGTCGCGCAGGAACCCGAGCAGCGGCACGCGGACCGATTCCAGAAAATGACGAAGCTGGTCCGTGGCGATCGTGCCTTCGCGGGTGCGCGTGCCGACGACCCCGAGCTGCACCTGCGCGCTGCGCCGGTGCGCGAGCAACTGCTCGATGAATTCGTGCGTGGCGTTGATGTCGAAGATGCTCGGCTGCAAGGGAATGAGCACCTTGTCGGCCAGCTTCATCACCTCGTCGAGACGCTTGCCGTGCAGGCCGGCGGGGGTGTCGAGCACGACGTGGGTGGTGCCCTTGGGTGGCCGGACGACGTCGCCCTGCGCCGTCTCCCAGGCGCTGATCTTCGGCAACCCGGCGGGGCGATGGTCGAGCCAAGTGCGCGACGACTGCTGGCGGTCGACGTCGCCCAGCATCACGGCGCGGCCGCGCGAGGCAAGATAGCCCGCCAGATTGGTCGAGAGCGTCGTCTTGCCGACGCCGCCCTTGGGATTGGCGACCACGATCACCGGCATGCGGCCTCCGTTTTCTGATTTGCGGTTATGTTAGCGGCGCCCGGCGCGGGCGCGCCATCCCCACTTACCAGCGAGGGCCCGAATGGCCAAGTCTCTCGTCCTTCCTTCCGTCGCCCCGTCGGCCGCTTTGCCCGGCGCCGCAGCGCCGGCGGCTCCGGCCGGCGCCGAGATCCTGGTCCTCGCCGCTCACCCTGAGCTCGAGCAGTCGCGCGTCAATCGCCGCCTCATTGAAGAGGCGCGCAAATTGCAATCGACGAACACGGGCGGTCGCATCGAGGTTCGGGACCTGTACGCGCTCTACCCCGACTATCTGGTCGACATTGCCGTCGAGCAGGCGGCCCTGGCGGCAGCCAGGCTCGTCATCTGGCAACAGCCGATCCACTGGTACGGCATGCCGCCCTTGCTGAAGCTGTGGGTCGACGAAGTGCTTGCCTTTGGCTGGGCTTACGGGCCCGGCGGCACCGCCCTGCGTGGCAAGGATCTCTGGCTCGTCGCCACCACCGGTGGCCCCGAGGATTCGTACCGCCCCGATAGCTATAACCGCTACTTCTTCGACGCCTTCATGCCACCCTACGAGCAGACCGCGGCGCTTTGCGGCATGCGCTTCCTGCCGCCGCTGCTGCTGCACGGCGCGCACAAGGCCAAGGAAGCCGAGATCGCCGCCCACGCCGCCACCTACGTGCAGCGACTCGCCGACTATCCGCAATGGCCCGAGCTCGATCAGATCGAGCAGTGCGTCGATTGCGAGGTGCCGCTGTCGGCACGGCCGATCGAAAACGTGATGGAAGCGGCCTGATGCAGCATGGCTCCTGGCTCACCGGCAGCTTGATCTATCTCGGCGCGGCGGTGCTGGCGGTGCCGGTCGCCCGCTTCCTCGGCCTCGGCTCGATCATCGGCTACCTCGGCGCCGGCATCCTGATCGGCCCCTGGGGGCTGAAGTTCGTCACCAGTCCGGAAGAGATCCTGCAGTTCGCCGAGTTCGGCGTCGTGCTCATGCTCTTCCTGGTCGGCATGGAGCTCGAGCCGCAACGGCTCTGGTCGCTACGCAAGTCGATCTTCGGCTGGGGCACCATCCAGTTGTTCGGCTCGGCCGCACTGCTCGGACTGGCGGCGCTGGTCTCCGGCATCGACTGGCGTCTCGCCGTCGTCGCCGGGCTCGGGCTGGCGATGTCGTCGACGGCGATCGGCCTCGGCGTGCTCGCCGAGCGCAACCTGATGGCGACGACCTCGGGCGAGAGCATTCTCAGCGTCTCGCTGCTGCAGGACATCGCGGCGATCCCGATCATCGCTCTGGTGCCCTTCCTGGCCGTCTTCGCAGCAGGCCACGAGGGCAGCGGCTGGCTCGGCCCCGCCAAGGCGATCGGCACCATCGCCATCATCATCCTGGGCGGCCGGCTGCTGCTCAGGCCAGCGCTGCGCTGGATCGCCAAGAGCGACACGCCGGAAATCTTCACCGCGGCATCGCTGCTGCTCGTCGTCGCCACCGCGGCGCTGATGAACGCGGTCGGCCTGTCGATGGCGCTCGGCGCCTTTCTCGCCGGCGTGCTGCTCGCGGAAAGCGAATACCGGCGCGAGCTCGAGACCGATATCGAGCCTTTCAAGGGCCTGCTGCTCGGCCTGTTCTTCATTGCCGTCGGCATGAGCATCGACTTCGCAGTGATATTGCAGCGGCCGTGGGTCGTTGCCGGCGTCGTCGTCGGCTTTCTGCTGCTGAAGGCCGTGGCGCTCTGGGTCATGACGCGGCTCATGCCGATCCCGCGCATCGAGCGGCCTGTCTTTATCATCCTGCTGGCGCAGGGCGGCGAGTTCGGCTTTGTCGTCTTCCAGAGCGCGGCGCAGGCAGGCGCCATCACGACGCCGATGTCGTCGCTGCTCGTCGCTGCAGTCGCGATCTCGATGCTGCTGACGCCGCTGCTGCTCGTCGCCGCCGACCGCTGGTGGATCCCGTTCCTCGCCGGTTCGAAAAGAAAGCCCGACATCGAGCAGCTGCGCGAGCTGCAGGACGCGCCGGTGATCATCGCCGGCTTCGGTCGCTACGGGCAGATCGTCGGCCGCATGCTGTACGCCAACGGCGTCAAGCCGACCGTGCTCGACCACGACGCCGAAGCGATCGAGGCGCTGCGCAAGTTCGGCTGGCCGGTCTTCTACGGCGACGCCACCCGGCTCGACCTGATGCGCACCGCCGGCGCCGAGAACGCGCGCGTACTCGTGCTGGCCATCGACGACATTCAGCAAAGCGTCGAATGCGCCAAGATGGTTCGCGAGAATTTCCCCGACGTCATCGTCGTCGCGCGCGCCCGCAACGTCCAGCACTACTACGACCTGTACGAGCTCGGCGTGACGCTGATCGAGCGCGAGACGCTCGACTCGGCCCTGATGACGGCACGCAGCGCCCTCGAGCAACTCGGCTGGCAGCCGCACCAGGCGAGAAATCTGGCGCTGCGCTTTCGCCGCCACAACGTCGCCCAGCTCGCGGCCATCGCGCCGCATCGCAAGGACGAGGCTCGCCTCATCGCCGCCGCCAAGCAAGGCCGTCAGCAGCTCGAGGAGCTATTCGCCATCGAGCGCCAGCAGGCGACCGAGCGGCAATCGCGCGCCGGCTGGAGCCCGGCCAATCCCGAGCCACCCGGCTCGCCCTGAGGGCGGCGCTACTCGGTCTTCCGCTACTCGGTCTCCCGCTATTCGATCCGGCAGGCTTCCTCGAAGCTCAGGCGGGGGTTGCGCGCGAGAACCTTCGTCGGGTCGCCGTGGCCGACGTTGCAGATGAAGTTCGCCTTGATCTCGGTGCCGGCGAAGAACGCCGCATCGACCTTCGCGCCGTCGAAGCCACTCATCGGCCCGCAGTCGAGGCCGAGCGCGCGGGCGGCGACGATGAAGTAGCCGCCCTGCAGGCTCGAGTTGCGAAACGCAGTCGTGTCGGCGAACTCCTTCTTGCCGACGAACCATGCCTTCGCGTCGACGTGGGGAAACAGCTGGGGCAACTTCTCGTAGAACGCCATGTCGGTACCGATGATCGCCGTCACCGGCGCCGCCCTCGTCTTCTCGACGTTGCCGGGCGACATGCAGACGAGCAGCTTTTCCTTGGCCGCCGCCGAGGTGACGAAGACGATTCGTGCCGGCGATGTGTTGGCCGAAGTCGGAGCCCACTTCATCATGTCGTAGATCTGGCGCAGGGTCGCTTCCGGCACCGGCTCCGCAGTGAAACCGTTTTGCGTGCGAGCGTGGTCGAAGAGCTGTTCGGTGGTGACGTTCATGAAGATCCGTGAAGCGAATGCCGGAGCGGCAACGAAAGGCATTGTCGGAATCGTGCACCCTGGCGGCGTCAGTGGATTCGTCGGCGACGTTCGCGCCGACTGAAGGGCCGGCCCGAGAATGGAGCCATGTTTGCGCCCAGCCCGTCTGACGTCCGCGATTTCTTCGTCGAGGCGAGAAGAAAGCGCCTCGACGCCGCGGTCCTGACGCCGCTCGAGACCATTGCCGCCGACTGGATCGACGCCCATCCCGAATACGCCGCTGATCTCGCCGACCCCGAAGCGGCGCGCGTGGCGAACTACAGCGCCGAGACCGGTCGCGAGAACCCGTTCCTGCACCTGTCGATGCACCTGTCGATCAGCGAGCAGGTCGGCATCGACCAGCCACGCGGCATTCGCCACGCCTTCGAGCAACTGACCGCCCGCCTCGGCTCCGCGCACGAGGCGCAGCACGAGGTGATGGAATGTCTCGGCCGCATGCTCTGGGATTCGCAGCGCAGCGGCCGGCCACCCGACGGCGAAGCCTACGTCGATTGCGTGCGCCGACGAGCGACGCGCTGAACGACGTTAGAGCCTGTTCAAACCACGGGAGGGCTCGCGCACGTGTCAACAGGCCCTAGTGCAGGATGAAATAGAGCGTCGCCAGTGCGACGATCGCAGCGAGCACCCAGCCCAGCGTTCCCGCCGGCTCGCGCCGACGCGCCGGCACGGGCACCGGGGCCGCTGCCGCCGCGCCTTCGACCACCGGCTGACGCGCCTGCAAGTTCGCCTCGAAAGCCTTGAAGAAGTCCTCGGTGATCTTGGCCGCCGCCGCATCGATCAGGCGCGAGCCGATCTGCGCCATCTTGCCGCCGACGACGGCGCGTGCGTTGTAGGCGAGCTTCGTCGTGGCGCCGTCGGCCGCGGTAAGGCCGACGTCGGCCGAGCCCTTGCCGAAGCCGGCGACGCCGCCCTGTCCGTCGAAAGCGATCGTGTAGCCGTTCGGCGCATTCACGTTCGTCATCTTCAGGTTGCCCTTGAAGCGCGCGCTGACCGGGCCGATCTTCATGGCCACGACCGCAGAATAGGCATCGTCGCCG
>JBDTIO010000186.1:0-4222 GCA_039936375.1 Caldimonas sp.
GGCGAGCGGCCGCGCGCCGGCTGCCGACTGGCGCGCCTGCGCGCTCGATGCCGTGCCGGCTTCGACGCGCTTGGCGATTCCTTGCAGGATGCCGGCGATGCGGAACAGGTTGTAGGCGAGGTAGAAGTTCCAGTCGGCCATGACCGCGTCGGGGTCGGGCCGGCCGGTGCGTTCGCAGTAGCGACGCACGTAGGCTTTCTCGTCGGGAATGCCGAGCGACGCCTGGTCGAGTCCGCCGATGCCTCGAAACGACCCCGGCGGAATGTGCCAGGCCATGCAGTGATAGCTGAAATCGGCGAGCGGGTGACCGAGCGTCGACAGCTCCCAGTCGAGCACGGCGACGACCCGCGGCTCGGTCGGATGGAAGACGAGGTTGTCGAGCCGGTAGTCGCCGTGCACGACGCTCACTTCGCTTTCGTCGCGGGCACTGGCCGGAATGTGCGCGGGCAGCCACGCGATGAGACGGTCCATCGCCTCGATCGGCTCGGTGATCGAGGCCAGGTACTGCTTGGTCCAGCGGCCGATCTGGCGCTCGAAATAATTGCCCGGCTTGCCGTAGTCGGCCAGGCCGACGCCGTTCGGGTCGACCGAATGGAGCGCCGCGATGACGCGGTTCATCTCGTCGTAGATGGCGGCGCGGCCGGCGTTGTCAAAGGCCGGCAGCGCCTGGTTCCAGAGCACCCGACCGTCGATGAACTCCATCACGTAAAAGGCACGGCCGATCACGCTCTCGTCTTCGCACAGTACGAACATCTCGGGCACCGGCACGGGCGTGGCGTGCAACGCGCGCATGACCTTGAACTCGCGATCGACCGCATGGGCCGACGGCAGCAGCTTCGACGCCGGCCCGGGCTTGGCGCGCATGACGTAGGCACGCGACGGCGTCAGCAGCTTGTAGGTCGGGTTCGACTGCCCGCCCTTGAACTGCTCGACCGTCAGCGGCCCCGCGAATCCCGGCAGGTTGGCGAGCAGATAGCGCTCGAGCACAGCAATGTCGAACGCGTGCTGTTCCGAGACCGGTTTGGTGCCGGTGTTGGCTTCGGGTTGGCTCATCGGCAGATTGGAACGTCTCGGGCTCGGCCGTGCAACTGGCGCCGACCCGGGCTGGCCGGGGCTCAGCGGGTTGCGATCGCGAGCAGCTTGTCCTTCGAGAGCACGACCAGCCGGGTCGGCTCGATGCGCACCGCGCCGTCGCGCTCGAAGCCTTTCAGCTCCTGGTTGACGCGCTGGCGCGACGCACCGAGCAGCTGCGCGATGTCTTCCTGCGCCAGTTGCAGGCCGACCCGGATCTCGCCGCCCTGCTCGACGCCGTAGCTGCGCGCCAGCAGCAGGATCTGCTTGGCCAGGCGCGCCGAGAGCGGCCGTGTGTTGAGATCCTCGACCGCATCGAACATCAGGCGAAGACGGCGGCAATTGAGGCGGAGCAGCGCTTCGTAGAGTTCGACGTGCAAGGACAGCAGGTTGCGGAAATCGGCGCGTCGAACGGCCAGCAGCGTGGTCTCGCCGCGAGCATGCGCGTCGTGGGTGCGCGGCATGCCGTCGAAGAGGGCGATGTCGCCGAACCAAGTGCCAGGCTCGACGTAGGTGAGGGTCACCTGCTTGCCCGACAGCGACACCGAGCTGACACGCACGGCGCCCAGGGCCACTCCGCACCACTCCTGCGCTTCGGAGCCGCGCGCGGAAAGAATGGCGCCGTCGGCGAGGCGCCGCACCACCGCGCGGGCCAGGATGGCTTCGCGAAGCGCTTGGGAGAGTTTGGAAAACCACGAGCCCGTTTCGATGTTCGACTGCTCGTCGATTGTGAGAACGGGCGGGTGCATGCGAAGTCTCTGACGTGACAGGAAGAGGCTTCGCTGCCGCTCAGGAAAAACGCGGCGCGCGCTTCGCGAAGAATGCCTGCAGGCCCTCTTCGCCATTGTCCTGAAAGAGGTTCTCGATGAAGCGGTCGCGCTCGGCGGCGAGCTGCTCGGCCAGCGTGTGACCGGGCGCGGCATCGATCAATTCCTTGGCGCCGGCAATCGCATTCGGCGCCATCGCGGCGAGCCGTTCGGCGATGCGCAGCGTCTCGTCGATGGCTCGGCCGCTCGGTGCGATCGTCGTGACGAGGCCGTGCGAATGGAGGAGCTCGGCCGTCACCGGCTCGCCGAGCCAGATCATCTTCAGCACCAGCGGGCGTGGCAGGGCGCGCCGCAGGTTCCAGGTCGCGCCACCGTCCGGCGTGAGGCCGACCTTGGCATACGACATCGCGAAGCGCGCGTCGGCGGCAGCGACGACGAGATCGCAGGCCAGCGCGAGCGAGAACCCGGCACCCGCCGCCGTGCCCTCGACGCTCGCCAGCACCGGTTTCGGATAGGCGCGAATCGACTCGACGAAGTGATGCAGGTGCTCGAGCATCTGCCGCTGCGCGTCCCGACCGGCTGCGCGCCGTTCGAGTAATCCGTTGAGGTTGCCGCCGGCGCAGAACGTCGTGCCTTCGCCGCGCAGGACGATGGCGCGGATATCGTCGTTCGACTCGGCCGCCCCCAATGCTTCGATGCCCGCGGCAATGACCTGTGCCGACAATGTGTTGCGCGTCGGCGGATCGCTGATCGTGAGAACGAGCGTGCTGCCGCGGCGTTCGGTGATGAGCTCAGAAGGCATGGAAAAACAGCCCTTTTCCGAGTGATCGCACAGGCGTGGAATGCAGCTGCTTCATTCGCGGAATTGTGTCACGCAGGGCGCTCGTGCGAGGCCGCTTGCAGAGTGGAACGCGAGGGGTCGCATGCTAGAGTCGTTTCGAGCCCTGAACCGCCAACGCATGCTGAGAGTCTTCCTCCATTTCGCCATGGGCGCTGCGGTTCTCATGAGCGCGCTTTCGGCGACGGCGATGGGCTTCGGACCCTCGGTGACGCAGACGACGCTGGGCCAGCGGCTCAACTTCGTCGCCAGCGTGATGCTCGATGCCGACGAATCGATTCCGCACGAGTGTTTGTTCGCGGACGTGTTCGCCGGCGATGCCAAGGTGTCGCCGGAGAACGTCCGCGTCGTCCTCGAACCCTCGTCGAACGGCGCGCAGCGCAATATTCGCGTCACCACGCAGACCCGCATCGACGAGCCGGTGGTGACGATCGAGGTGTCGGTCGGCTGCACCTCGCGCATGTCGCGGCGCTTCGTCGCCTTCATCGACCCGCCGGCTGTGCAACTTGCCGAAGCAAGCCCGCCGAGCGACACCGCACCGCCAGCGACGACCGGTCGCGACACACAGTCGATGGTGCTTTCCGACATGGCCCGCAACGCCGACACGTCGCGCCGCCGCGGCGCTTCGGCCGCGTCGGACGGCGACGACTTGCCGGCTCGACGTTCCGCGCGGCATGCGGCGAGAGGTCAGCGTGTCGCCATCGCCCGATCGGGTCTGCCTGCCCGGACCAGCGCGCATTCACGGCCGCACGTCGCGTCACGCTCCTCGCACGCCTCACCGCGGACTGCGCTGGTCGCCCGGCCGGCTGCCGGCAGCGCCCGTCTTCAGCTCGAAGCCCCGATCGCGATCGATGCGCCGCGTGCCGCGGCATCGGCAGCGCCGGCACCGGCGGCCGATGTGCCGGTTGCGGTGACGGCGGCGCCGCCGTCCGATGCTGCCGCCGAGGCACTGCAGCACGAGCACGAGCGGATCCAGGGCCTGGAGGCCGGCCTCGCCAAATTGCGCAGTGATTCGCAGGCAACACAGCGAACAGTGGCCGCCTTGCAGGCGCGCCTGCGCGACGCCGAAGGCGCGCGCTACGCAAACGGCTTGGTCTACTTTCTCGCTGGCGTGGCGCTCCTGTTCGCGCTGATCGCGCTCGGCTTGTGGTGGCTCAGGCCGCGCCAACGGCGGCGTGCTCGGTGGTTCGACGCGGCGGCGAGTCAGCAAGCGAGAGCGGCAGCGACCGCACAGCGCGAGGCGCCGGCCGCACTGGCGCCGGACCTGTCGCCGCTCACCGAACCGCCGACGTCGTGGCATTCCCGACCGGGCAGCATGATTGCCGCGGTGACGGTGCCGGCGTCCATCGGCGGCCTCGAAGTGACGACCGTTCTCGGCCCGGAAGCCGCGCGAAGCCATTTCGATGCGTCGCGGGCCGGCGGTTCGTCGAAGAAAAGCGGCGAGCTCTCGATGGAAGAGCTCATCGATCTCGAGCAGCAAGCCGAATTCTTCGTCGTCCTCGGCCAGGAAGAAGCGGCGATCGCGCTGCTCGACGGCTACATGCGC
>JBDTIO010000187.1:0-4986 GCA_039936375.1 Caldimonas sp.
TGAACGGCCTCTATGAATGCATCCTCTGCGCCAGTTGCTCCACGGCCTGCCCGAGTTTCTGGTGGAATCCCGACAAGTTCGTCGGCCCGGCCGGTCTGCTGCAGGCCTATCGCTTTCTTGCCGACAGTCGCGACACGGCGACCGGCGAGCGACTCGACAACCTCGAGGATCCCTATCGCCTGTTCCGCTGCCACACGATCATGAACTGCGTCGACGTTTGCCCGAAGAATCTGAATCCGACGCGAGCGATCGGCAAGATCAAGGAACTCATGGTGAGGCGTGCCGTCTGATGAACGATGTCGTCGATGCGAGGGCGACCTCCGAACACACGATCGAGGAGCGCGCGACGTTGGAACGCACGATCGATGATCGTGCGTTGAGCAAGCTGCGCTGGCGCTGCCGGCGCGGCCTGCTAGAAAACGACCTTCTGATCGAGCGCTTTTTCGCTCGTCGTTCGGTCGTGACCGAGGCCGAAGCGAACGGCCTGACTCTTCTGATGGAGCTGGCCGACAACGACCTGCTCGATCTTTTCCTCGGCCGCACGAAGCCGACCGGGAACCTCGACCAGCCCGAGGTTCATCAGGTACTCGAGGCAATCCGGGCGCAGGCGACAAGGTCCGTGCATCGTTCGTCTTCCGACTTTTTTTCGAGGCCCTCGCCATGACCCCGTCCGACGTCAAAGCCACCCTCTCCTTTTCCGACGGCAGCCCGAGCATGGAGTTGCCGATCTACAAGGGCACGATCGGCCCCGATGTCATCGACATCCGAAAGCTCTACGGGCAGACCGGAAAGTTCACCTACGACCCCGGGTTCCTCTCGACGGCGTCGTGCAACTCGACCATCACCTACATCGACGGCGACAAGGGTGAGTTGCTCTATCGCGGCTACCCGATCGAGGAGCTCGCGACGAGCTGCGACTACCTCGAGACGTGCTACTTACTGCTCAAGGGCGAGTTGCCGACGCAGACCGAGAAGAACGCCTTCACGGATCTCGTCACGCACCACACGATGGTCAACGAGCAGATGCAGTTTTTCCTGCGCGGCTTTCGCCGCGACGCGCATCCGATGGCGATCATGACCGGGCTGGTCGGCGCGATGTCGGCCTTCTATCACGACTCGACCGACATCAACAATCCGACGCACCGCGAGATCTCGGCGATCCGCCTGATCGCCAAGATGCCGACGCTGGTATCGATGACGTACAAGTACAACGTCGGCCAGCCCTACATCTACCCGAAGAACGATCTTTCATACGCTGGCAACTTCATGCGCATGATGTTCGCCACGCCGTGCGAGGACTACGCGCCCAACGAGGTGCTGGTTCGGGCGATGGACCGCATTTTCATCCTGCACGCCGATCACGAGCAGAACGCATCGACCTCGACGGTGCGCCTGTGCGGCTCGTCGGGCACCAATCCGTTCGCGGCGATCGCCGCCGGGGTGGCCTGCCTGTGGGGGCCCGCGCACGGCGGCGCCAACGAGGCCGCGCTCAACATGCTCGAGGACGTGCAGAAGATGGGCGGAGTCGAGAAGATCGGCGAGTTCGTCAAGCAAGTGAAGGACAAGAACTCCGGCATCAAGCTGATGGGCTTCGGCCACCGCGTCTACAAGAACTACGACCCGCGCGCCAAGCTCATGCGCGAGACCTGCCACGAGGTGCTCGACGCGCTCGGCCTGCACGACGACCCGATCTTCAAGCTCGCCATGTCGCTCGAGAAGATCGCGCTAGAGGACGAATACTTCGTCGCCCGCAAGCTCTACCCGAACGTCGATTTCTATTCGGGCATCGTGCAGCGCGCCATCGGCATTCCGGTGAGTCTGTTCACCGCCGTCTTCGCGCTGGCTCGCACCGTCGGCTGGATCGCTCAGCTCAACGAGATGATCGCCGACCCGGAATACAAGATCGGCCGGCCGCGCCAGCTCTTCACCGGCGCCGCGCCTCGCCAGGTGGTGCCGATCGCGAAGCGAGGCTGACATGAAGCCCCCACGCTCGCTTTGCTCGCTGCCCCCCGAGGGGGCCAGGCCGGACTTGGGAGCGGCCCGGCGGCCGGCCGGAGCAGCCACCTGACATGGCCAGAACCCTCTACGACAAGCTCTGGGACGAGCACGTCGTCCGCACCGAGGACGACGGCACGGCATTGCTCTACATCGACCGTCACCTCGTGCACGAGGTGACGAGCCCGCAGGCGTTCGAAGGCATCGAGCAGGCTGGGCGCAAGGTCTGGCGTGTCTCGGCCAACCTGGCGGTCAGCGACCACAACGTGCCGACGACGGACCGCTCGCACGGCATCGCCGACCCGATCTCGAAGCTGCAGGTCGACACGCTCGACGCCAACTGCGACCGCTGGGGCGTGACGCAGTTCAAGATGAACGACCTGCGTCAGGGCATCGTCCACATCATCGGCCCGGAGCAGGGGGCGACGCTGCCCGGCATGACGGTCGTCTGCGGCGACTCGCACACTTCGACGCACGGCGCCTTCGGCGCGCTGGCGCACGGCATCGGCACCAGCGAGGTCGAGCACGTGCTGGCGACGCAGACGCTGCTGGCGAGGAAGGCGAAGAACCTGCTGGTGCGTGTCGAAGGCAAGCTGCCGCGCGGCTGCACGGCGAAAGACATCGTGCTCGCCGTCATCGGCAAGATCGGCACGGCCGGCGGCACCGGCTACACGATCGAGTTCGCTGGCCCGGCGATTCGTGCCTTGTCGATGGAAGGTCGCATGACCGTCTGCAACATGGCGATCGAAGCGGGGGCGCGCGCCGGTCTGGTCGCCGTCGACGAGACGACCATCGCCTATGTCAAGGGCCGGCCGTATTCGCCGGCGGGTCTCGAATGGAACGTAGCGGTGCGCTACTGGAAGACCTTGCAGTCGGATGCCGACGCGCACTGGGATCGCATCGTCGAGCTCGATGCCGGCGCCCTGGTGCCGCAGGTGACCTGGGGCACCTCGCCGGAGATGGTCGTCGGGGTAGAGGATCGCGTGCCCGACCCCGATCGCGAGAAGGATGCCGGCAAGCGCGACGCGATGGAGCGGGCGCTGAAATACATGGCGCTCGAGCCGAACCAGCGCATCGAAGACATCCGCATCGACAAGGTCTTCATCGGCTCGTGCACCAACGGCCGCATCGAGGACCTGCGCGAGGCGGCGGCGGTCGTCCGGCACTCGGGCCGCCGCGTCGCCGCCAACGTCAAGCTGGCGATGGTCGTGCCCGGCTCGGGCCTCGTGAAGAAGCAGGCCGAGCAGGAAGGGCTCGACGCGATATTTCGCGGTGCGGGTTTCGAATGGCGCGAGCCCGGCTGCTCGATGTGCCTGGCCATGAACGCCGACCGGCTCGAGCCCGGGGAGCGCTGCGCGTCGACGAGCAACCGCAATTTCGAAGGCCGCCAGGGCGCCGGCGGCCGCACCCATCTCGTCAGTCCGGCGATGGCCGCGGCCGCCGCCATCGAAGGCCACTTCGTCGATGTGAGGCGCCTCGCATGACGCCCTTCACGGTCCACACCGGTCTCGTGGCGCCGCTCGACCGAGAGAACGTCGACACCGACGCGATCATCCCCAAACAATTTCTGAAGTCGATCAAGAAGTCGGGCTTCGGCCCGAACCTGTTCGACGAGTGGCGCTACCTCGATCACGGCGAGCCGGGGCAAGACCCGGCGTCGCGCCGGCCGAACCCCGACTTCGTGCTGAACCAGGTTCGCTATCGCGGCGCGTCGGTCCTTCTGGCGCGCAAGAATTTCGGCTGTGGCTCCTCGCGCGAGCACGCGCCATGGGCGCTGCAGCAATTCGGCTTTCGCGCCATTCTGGCGCCCAGCTATGCCGACATCTTCTTCAACAACTGCTTCAAGAACGGTCTTCTGCCGATCGTGCTGAGCGAGTTCCAGATGACCTCGCTGTTCGACGAAGCGGCGGCCTTCATCGGCTATCGGCTCACGATCGACCTGGAGCGGCAGGTGGTGGTGCGGCCGGGGGGCGAGACGATCGGCTTCGAGGTCGAGCCGTTTCGCAAGTACTGCCTGCTCGGCGGCTTCGACGACATCGCGCTGACCTTGCGTCACGCCGAGACAATCAAGTCGTTCGAGGCCGAGCGCCTGCTCAAGCAGCCCTGGCTCGGTGCGACGATCCGATGAAGATCGCCGTCCTGCCGGGTGACGGCATCGGCACGGAAATCGTCGCCCAGGCCGAGCGCGTTCTCGCTGCGCTCGATCTTCGCTTCGAAACCGAGCACGCGTTGGTCGGTGGCGCCGCCTACCAGGCGCACGGTCAACCGTTGCCCGAATCGACGCTGGCGCTCGCGAAGGCGGCCGACGCCGTCTTGTTCGGCGCCGTCGGCGACTGGAAATACGACAAGCTCGAACGAGCTTTGCGCCCGGAGCAGGCGATCCTCGGCCTGCGCAAGGAGCTGTGCCTGTTCGCCAACTTCCGCCCGGCGATCTGCTATGCCGAGCTGACCGGCGCGTCCAGCCTCAAGCCCGAGCTTGTCGCCGGCCTCGACATCCTCATCATTCGCGAGCTCACCGGCGACATCTACTTCGGCCAGCCGCGCGGCCGCCGCGCTTCGCCCGACGGTGTCTTCGCCGGCGCCGAAGAAGCCTTCGACACGATGCGCTACACGCGCCCCGAGATCGAACGCATCGCCCACGTCGCCTTTCGCGCCGCGCAAAAGCGCGGCAAGCGGCTCACCAGCGTCGACAAGGCCAACGTGCTGGAGACCTTCCATTTCTGGAAGGACGTCGTCACCGAAGTGCATGCGCAATATCCCGATGTGAAGCTCGACCACATGTACGTGGACAGCGCGGCGATGCAGCTGGTGCGGGCGCCGAAGAGCTTCGACGTCGTCGTCACCGGCAACATGTTCGGCGACATCCTGACCGACGAAGCGGCGATGCTCACCGGCTCGATCGGCATGCTCCCATCGGCCTCACTCGACGCCAACGGCAAGGGCCTGTACGAGCCGAGCCACGGCAGCGCACCCGACATCGCCGGCAAGGAC
>JBDTIO010000188.1:0-5396 GCA_039936375.1 Caldimonas sp.
CCGCACTTCTTGTTCAATACGCTGGCCACCGTCCGCCGGCTCTACCAGACCGACCTCGCCAAGGGCCGCTCGATCCTGCACAACCTGATGCGCTATCTGGAGGTGGCGTTGCCCCAGATGCGCGCCAGAGAGTCGGACGTGCAGCGCGAGCTGGCGCTGGTCGAGTCATATCTGGCCGTGCAGAAGATCCGCATGGACGAACGCCTCGTCTTTTCATTCGACGTCCCCGCCGCCATGCGAGGCCTGCCACTTCCGCCGATGATGCTCCTGACTCTCGTCGAAAATGCCATCAAGCACGGACTCAACCCTTTGCCGCAAGGCGGATCGATCCACATCAGCGCCCGTGTCGCCGGATCGGCCCTCGAGATCGAGGTCGTCGACACCGGCCGCGGCTTTCATGCGACGTCGGGCGGCGGCGCCGGCCTCGCCAACATCCAGGCCCGCCTGAGCGCCCTTCACGGCAGCGCCGCCAGCCTCGAGCTTCGAGACAACGAGCCGCATGGCGTGGTGTCGACCTTGCGACTGCCCTTCGAAGCGACGCCATGAGCGGCGCCCGGGGCGAGCTTCCAGTCGACGAGCCGACGGACTCCGGCAACGGCGTGACTGGCTTCGCGGTCGCCGTCGTGCGACGGATCGATCGGCGGGTCGTGACGTTGGCCCTGCTCATCCTCCTGGTGGCGCAGGTTGCCTTTCGCCTGGGCAAGCTCGGCTTCACCCACCTGGGCGACCAGCTCGTCACCTTGCCGTCGACCAACTGGGAATTCCTTCTGCTCATGCAAGCGATGTTCATCGCCAGCCTGATGCTGGGCGCCCTCATCGCCGATGAAGCCGTCGCCCGCGGGGCGAATCGCCGGCCGACCTATCTCGTGGCGCTCATCGTCGCCTCCGCGCTCGCGGCGTGGGCGAACAACGCCATCAACCAGCACGTGGGCTGGGCGGAGGTGCTGTTCGATGGCGTTCCAAGCAGGCCGGACGCGTGGCGCGAAGCCAGCTTCTTCTTTGCCGCGCTTCTTTTCGGCGGCTTCGGCTACTCGGTCCATGTCAACCAGCGCACGGCGCGACTGGCCGCCGCGCGCATGCGCAAGGCCGAACTGGCGCGCGCGCTCGCACGCCGCCGGACGCTCGAATCGCGTCTCCAGGCCATGCAGGCGCGCATCGAGCCGCAATTCCTCTTCAATACCCTGGCCCAGGTCGGAGAGCTGTACGAGCGCGACCCTGCGATCGCCGGCAGCATGCTCGACGACCTGATCCTGTACCTGCGCGCCGCGTTGCCACACCTGCGCGAATCGACGTCGACGCTCGAGCGCGAACTCGAGCTGGCGCGCGCGTATCTCGACATCATGCGGGTGCGTCTGGGCAACCGGCTCGAGTTCACCATCGACGTGCCCGACGAGGCCCGCTCGGCCCGGATGCCGGCGATGATGCTGCTGCCGCTCATCGACCACGCGCTTGTCTACGGCTTGCAGCCAGCCGAAGGCGAGGGCGTGCTTCGTATCGCCACGACCGCATCTGGAGGAAGGCTGCGGTTGGCGATCACCGACAGCGGCGCCGGCTTCCTGCCCGAAGACCCGGGGTCAGGGCTGACCAACATCGCGGAACGGCTACAAGCGCTTTACGGCGCCGACGCCCGCTTCGAGCTCGAGCGGATGCAGGAGCGGGGCACTCGCGCCACCTTGGAAATCCCGTATGAAGTCACCGACCTGCGTGATCGCTGAAGACGAGCGTCTTCTGCGCGACGAATTGCGCGAGACCTTGGCGGTCCTGTGGCCGGAGCTGGTCATCGTCGCCGAGGCGGCCGACGGGATCCAGGCGGTCCGCGCGCTGCAGGAGCACGAACCGCAGCTTCTCTTTCTCGATATCGAGATGCCGGGGCTGACCGGCCTGGAGGTCGCGGCCCATGCGAGTCGGCGCTGTCACGTCGTTTTCGTGACGGCTTACGACAAGTACGCCCTGGCTGCGTTCGAGCAGGGCGCGGTCGACTATGTCCTGAAGCCGTTCCTGCCCGCTCGGCTGGCCGGCACCGTCGGGCGGCTGAAAGACCGGCTGGCCAGCCAGCCAGCCAATCTCGACGCCCTGCTCGCCTCGCTCACGCAGCGCGAGAACGCGCCCCGGCCTCTGCTGCGCTGGATCCGCGCTTCGCAGGGCGCCAGCGTCCGGCTCATCATGGTTCAGGACGTCTTCTTCTTCCAAGCCGACAACAAGTACACCGTGCTGACGACGGCGACGGGCGATGCGATGATCCGCACGCCCCTCCAGGAGCTGCTTCCCGAGCTGAACCCGGAGACGTTCTGGCAGATCCACCGCAGCACGATCGTCAACGTCAACGAGATCGCGGCCGTGAAGCGGCGCGCCAATGGCACGCTGGAGTTGCGCCTGAAGCGATGCGAGACCGTCCTTTCCGTGAGCACGACCCATGCGCACCTCTTCAAGCAGATGTAGGAGGCGAGAGGTTCTCGTGCTGGCTGGCGGCATATCTGCCGCAGGTCTGGCCTGCGCGCAGGTCACGCCCCCCGAGACGCTCGAGCCGGTCGTGGTCACGGGCTCGCTGATTCCGCGCCTCGATGGCGAGACCGCATTTCCGGTGCAGATCATCAGGCGCCAGGAGATCGAACGCAGCGGCGCGCTGACGGTCGAGGAGCTCGTCGGGCGGATCAGTGCCAACCTCAACGGCGACGTCGTGGCCGTCGGACAGAACAACGAACATCCCAGCTATTCGGGCGTCTCGCTGCGCGGCTTCGGGCCCCATGCCACGCTGGTGCTGCTCAACGGGCGGCGGCTCGCCAACCATGCCTTCAGCGACGAGAGCGGCATCGGCGTCGACCTCAACACGATCCCGCTGGCGGCTATCGATCGCATCGAAGTGCTGAAGGACGGCGCGTCGGCCATGTACGGCAGCGACGCCATCGCGGGCGTTGTCAACTTCATCCTGCGGACGGAATTTCGCGGCCTCGACGCGAGCGCCGAGCAGCTGAGCAACCAGCAAGGCGGCGGCAGCCGCCGGCGCGAAACGCTGACGGCTGGCATTGGCGACGCGCAAAGCGACGGCTACAACGCGTTGCTTGTCGTCGACCACCAGCAGCAGCACGCGCTCCACGCGGTGGCGCGCTCCTACGCGGCGACAGCGAACCGCCCCGATCTTGGCCTGACGGGTGGCCTGAGCGCGAGCTCGTTCCCCGCCAACATTGGCACGCAGCAAGGCCTCGTCAACCCGGCGGCGCCTGTTTGCGGCGGCAAGACGGTTCTTGTCGGCAGCTCGTGCCGTTACGACAGCACCGGCGACACCGATCTCCTGCCGCCCGATGACAACCTGAGCGCATTGGCCCGGGCGTCCCTCAGCTTCGCCCGCGATTCGCGCGCGTATGTCGAGCTCGTCGGATCGCGCCATCGCACGACGTTCTCGACGGCGCCGAGCCCTGTCAATTCCGGTGGCTTGCCCGACGGTTCGCAGATCACGATACCGGTCGGCAGCCCTTTTTATCCAACGCAGCTCGGCCTGACAGGCGACATTGTCGACCCGATCTATCGGTCGGTTCCCCTGGGCAATCGCATCGAGCAGGTGACGACGCAGCAGGGCCGCGCGCTCATCGGCTACCAAGGCAGCCTCGCCAGCTGGAACATCGATGCCGCGATTTCGCAATCGGTCAGCCGCGCGACGACGAACTATGTGTCGGGCTTCCTGGACTCGGCGCGGATCGTCGACGCGTTCAACAGTGAGCAGCTCAATCCGTTCGGCGCCTCGACACCGGCCGGCGATGCACTGTTGCGCGCGGCGCAGGTGTCCGGCGTGGCTCGATCGGCGCGAGGCACGGAGCGAACGGTCGACCTGCGCGCCAATCGCGACCTGGCGCAATGGTCGACGGGCACTTTGTCGCTCGGCGTCGGCATCGAGTCCCGGAGCGAGTTCCTGGAGGACTCGACGACCGACCTGGGCCTCGGCACGCTGAGCGGCCAGTTCAGCGATTCCAAGTCGGGCTCGCGACGCGCGCAGGCCGCCTACGCCGAGCTCGCCGTGCCGGTCGCCAAGACGCTCGAGGCTCAGCTCGCGCTGCGAGTCGATCGCTACAGCGACTTCGGCATAAGCACGAGCCCCAAGCTCGGCCTGCGTTGGCAGGCGGCGAGCACACTGGTGCTGCGCGGATCTGTCGGCACCGGCTTTCGCGCACCTTCGTTGCCGGAGCTCTATGCCACGCAGATCCATTCTGCCGACGTTCCGTTCGAGCTGCCGGACCCGAAGCGTTGCGCTGCGACCCAGCTCGACAGCGACTGCAACGTCACCGCCCGGCTCACGACGGGCGGCAACCCCGCGCTCGGGCCCGAACGGTCACGCCAGGCTTCGATCGGCCTCGTGTACGAGCCGGTTCGGGGGCTGCTGGCGAGCATCGACTGGTGGGAACTGACGCTCACGCACACGATCAGCCAACTCGCTGACCAGGCCGTGTTCAGCGGGGACGACCGGTTCGAAGGCGCGAACATCGTCCGCGGACCGGTCGACCCGGCCACTCCGAACCTGCCCGGCCCCATCGTCTCCATCCTCGAGATCAACCAGAACCTCGGCAAGCTGCGGGCGAGCGGCTTCGACGTCGACCTGCGCGCAACGAGCTCGCCGTCACGGTGGGGGCGCGTCTCGGCCCAGATCACCGGCAGCCATCTCGACAACTGGGCGGCGGCCTTCGACGGCGTCAACGCGGTGAGTGTCGTGGGCACCTATTTCGGCGGCTCCTTCCCGCGCTGGCAGCACACCCTCACGCTCGGCTGGGACCGAAAGCCCTGGTCTGCCTCGCTTGTGCAAAGTTGGCGCGAAGGCTACGTCGACGAGCGGCCCGGCCTCGACGGCAATCCGCGGCGCGTATCGCCCTATCGCACGTGGGATGCGCAAATCGCCTACGGAGACGATCGCGCAGGCCTTCGCGTCGCCGCTGGCGTGAAGAACGTGTTCAATCGCCCCCCTCCGGTCAGCAACCAGAGCGACACCTTCCAGGTTGGCTACGACCCGACCTATGCCGATCCAAGGGGCCGCGGCTACTACTTGCGCGTGGGTTATGGCTGGCACTGATCGCGACCGGGTCGCGCAGCGAAGGCAGGTTGCCCCGTGCCGACCCGCGGACGGCCTTCAGCAGTCAGCTGACTGCTTTTGTCGCCTGTCCTTGCAAGCTCGCCGAAAGCAATATTGGAGCGGGACAGGATCCCCCGCGCTTCCGCAAAGCAATGGCCCTGGACCTTGGAGCAACAACCATGCGATCAACCTTCCATGCTCTGAACAGCGCGACCCGATTCTTCGTCGGTGTTGCCTTCATCGCAGTCGTCATTTTGGCGGAGCCCATCCCTGCGAGCGCCGCCGACGCGCCCGCGGGCGGCACCGCCATCGGTGTGCCAAGTCCGGACGCCGACGGCAAGAC
>JBDTIO010000189.1:0-4451 GCA_039936375.1 Caldimonas sp.
AGCGCGGGCTCGCCGCCGGGTTCGCCGACTACTGGACCAAGCCGATCGATTTCGGCGCGTTCCTCGGCGCCCTGCACCAGCGCTTTCCGGCCGCGCCTGCGGCCGGTCGACCGGCGGCGAGCGCAGCGGCGACAGCCGGTTAGCGCCGCCCGGGCGACCTGCGCAACACCGGCCCTAAATTGTCATCTCGTCGACCAGACCGCGCTGCTTCAGCATCGGCTCCCGGGTCGGTGCCCGACCGCGAAAGGCGCGATACGCCGCACCCGGCTCGATCGAGTTGCCGGCCGAGTAGATGAAGCGCAGCAGACGCTTGGCGACCGCGGCATCGAACGGATTGCCGGCTTCGACGAAAGCATCGAAGCCATCGGCATCGAGCACCTCGGCCCACAGGTAGACGTAGTAGCCGGCGGCATACTTCGAGCCCGAGAACAAGTGCTGAAAGTGAGTCAGCCGATGATTGACGCCGATACCGGGCGGCAGGCCGAGCCGGGCAAGCTCGTCGCGCTCGAAGGCGACGACGTCGGCCACCGGCACATCGGCGCGCGCGTGCGCCGCCATGTCGACGAGTGCCGAGGCGGTGTAGCGCATGGTTTCGTAACCCTGGTTGAAGTAGCGCGCCGCATGAAGCTTTTCGATGAGCGAATCGGGAATCGGTTCGCCAGTCAGGTGGTGGCGGGCGTGCCGCTTCAACACCTCGGGCTCTTCGAGCCAGTGCTCGAACAACTGTGACGGCAGCTCGACGAAATCGCGCAACACGCTGGTGCCCGACAGACGCTCGTACGTGACGTTCGAAAGCAGGCCGTGCAGACCGTGGCCGAACTCGTGGAACAGCGTTCGCGCGTCGTCGAACCCGAGCAAGGTCGGCTCGCCCGGGCCGCCCTTGGCGAAGTTGTTGTTGTTGACGATGATCGGCAGCACGTTCGCCGCCGCGTTGTCGCCGCTGGCCCCGTTTCGCGACTGCGAACGATAGGCACTCATCCAGGCGCCGCTGCGCTTGGTCGGACGCGCGAAGTTGTCATGCAGGAAAAGGCCGATCACGCAGTCGCCCTCACCGCGCACTTCGTATACCTTGACATCAGGGTGATAGACGGCGATATCGGCCCTGAGCACGAACGAGATGCCGAACAGGCGCTCGGCGCAATCGAACGCCGCCTCGGTGATGCGCTCGAGTGGAAAGTAGGGCTTGATCGCCGCTGCGTCGAGGTCGTAGCGCTGCTGGCGCACCTTTTCGGCGTAGAAGCGCCAGTCCCAGGCCTCGATCGCCGACGGCTCGCCGCGGGCCCGTGCGATCGCTTCGAGCGACCCGCGCTCGGCGAGCGCTCGCGCCCGGGCCGGCTCCCAGACCTGCAGGAGAAGCGACGTCACCGCGGCCTGGGTGCTGGCCATCGTGTCGGCCAGCGCGTAGTCGGCATAGGACGCGTAGCCATGCAGGCGCGCCTGTTCGAGACGCAGGGCGAGGATCTCCGCGGCAATCTCGCGATTGTCGCTGGCGCCGGCATGCTCGCCGCGCGTTGTCCACGCGTGCCAGGCCTGCTCGCGCAGATCGCGTCGTTCCGAGAACATGAGGAACGGGACGATGTGCGACCGCGACAGCGTGATCACGCCGGGTTCGGTGACGCCGCGGTCGGCTGCCGCCTGCCGCGCCGCGGCGCGAACGAAATCGGGCAGGCCGGCGAGATCGGCCTCGGCCTTCAGGATCAGCCGAAAGCCCGACTCGTCGGCGAGCACGTTCTGCCCGAAGCGCGTCGTCAGGTCGGCGAGACGCTGCATCAAGCCGGCGTAGCGCTGCTGCTCGGCCTCGCTCATCCTGGCGCCGGCGCGAACGAAATCGATGTGGTAGCGCTCGAGAACGCGGATCTGCTCGTCGCCGAGGCCGAGGTCGTGGCGCTTGCGATGCAGCGCGTCGATACGCGCGAACAGGGCCGCGTGCATGTGAACCCTGCTGTCGTGGGCGGCGAGCAGCGGTGCCATCTTGCGCTCGACTTCCTGCAGCGCCGGCGAGGTTTCACTCGAGGTCAGGTTGTGAAACATGCCGCCGATGCGATCGAACAGACGCCCGGACCGATCGAGCGCGGCCACCGTGTTCTCGAAGGTCGGCGCTTCGCCGGAGTTGCCGATCGCGTCGATCTCCTCGAGATGGGCGCGACAGGCCTGCTCGAACGCCGGGGCGAAGTGTTCGGCGCGCGTTTGCGCGAAGGGTGGCAGGCCATGGGGCCTGGTCCAGGCTTGCAGCAGCGGGTTGTCGGCGTTCATTTCTTGCGTTGGCTGTCGGTCAGGTCGCGCTCGTCGTAGCGACGCAGCTCGCAGGTCTTTTCGTAGGCGTCCTTGGTCGTCTGCACGGTCTCGGCCTTGATGTTGTAGGCCGCCACTTTCGCCTGATAGCCCTCGATGCGCTTGTCGCGCTCGCCGACCCTGCCGTTGTACGACTCCACGGCCGATGCGCTGGTGCGGTCGAGCGTCGCGACCTCCGTGCCGAGTGCGCTCGCCGAGCGCTCGATCTCGGCCTTGTCGGCCCCGATCGCCGCCTTGTCCTTGAGCGCGTCGTCGGTCTGCGCGCGCAGCTTGTCCCTTTGTGCGACGCAGTCGCGCAGTTGTGCCGGGGTCAGGATGGGAGTCTTCGGGCTCTTGTCGGCAGCGGTGGCCAAACCCGCCATCAGCAGCAGCGCGAAGCAGACGGTCAACCGGCGCGACGCGGCGGCAAGGGTTTCGATCATGAACGGGTCGCCTTCAAACCAAGCCAATCATGATGCCACCACCGGCGTGCGCATCGTCACGAACTCTTCGGCCGCCGTCGGGTGAATGCCGAGGGTCGCGTCGAAGGTGGCCTTCGTGGCGCCCGCCTTCATCGCGACCGCGAATCCCTGGATCATTTCGCCGGCATCGGCGCCCACCATGTGCAAGCCGATGACGCGATCGTTCGCGTCGTCGACGACAAGCTTCATCAGCATTCGCTCGCTGCTGCCCGACAAGGTGTGGCGAAGCGGCTTGAAGTCGGTGCGATAGACACGGATCCTGGCGAAGCGCGCTCGTGCGTCCTGTTCCGAAAGGCCGATCGTGCCGATGTTAGGGTGCGTGAACACCGCGGTCGGGATGTGCATGTAGTCGACCTTGCGGACACCGTCGCCGAACAGGTGCTCGACCAGCGCCATCGCCTCGGCAAGCGCCACCGGCGTGAGCTGGACCCGGTCGATGACATCGCCTACCGCGTAGACGCTCGGCACGCTGCTGCGAAAGTTCTCGTCGACGACGACCGCGCCGTTCGGTGCCAGCTCGACGCCGATTTCTACGAGGCCGAGACCGGCGGTGTTCGGGGCGCGCCCGGTGGCGAAGAGCACCGCGTCGGCGGCGATCGACCCTCCCGAGCTCAGGACGGCCTGGATCGGCGCCGCGGCGCCCTCCGCGTCGAGCCGCGCCACCTTCGTTTGCGGGCGGATGTCGACACCTTTCTTCTTCATCTCGGCGGCGACGAAATCTCGCACCTCGTCGTCGAAGCCGCGCAGGACCTGCCCACCGCGACACACTTGCGTCACGACGCTGCCGAGACCGCGAAAGATCGACGCGAACTCGCAGGCGATGTAGCCGCCGCCGACGATGACGAGCCGCTGCGGAAAATCGGCGAGATCGAAGATCTCGTTCGAGCTGATCGCCAGCTCGCCGCCAGGAACGTCGGGCGGCACCGGCCAGCTCCCCGTGGCGACGACGATCCGCTCAGCCGAGCAGACTTCGCCGCCCACCTCGACTTCGTGCGCACCGACGATGCGGGCCCGGCCGCGCAGCAAGGTCACGCCGGCATTCCCGAGCAGGTCGGCATAGATGGCGTTGAGGCGCAGCAGCTCGGTCGCCCGGTTCGCCTTCAGCGTCTGCCAGTCGAAACGCGGCGCCGCATGAGACCAGCCAAAGCCGGCGGCCTCCTCGAAGCTTTCGCCGTAGTGGGCGGCAAAGCTGTAGAGCTTTTTTGGAATGCAGCCGAGATTGACGCACGTGCCGCCGAGCGCAGCGTCTTCGGCGATGCCGACGCGCACACCGCGCTGGCCGGCCATGCGCGCCGCCCGCACGCCGCCGCTGCCGGCGCCGATGATGAAAAGGTCGAAGCGGTCCCGGCCCATCGACTGTCCTCAGTCGGCGCCGGGCCGCCCCCAAACGGACTGAGCGCCCCCCTGGGGGGCAGCGAAGGCAGTGAGCCTGGGAGCGAACATCTCAGGCGAGCGATTTGCGCAGCAGCGCCTCGACCAGCGCGTTGATGCCGCCCGGGTCCGCCGCGGCACGCTCGCGCAGCTGCGCTGCCAGATCGGATGGCAGCTTGCAGGCGAACGGAACCAGACCGGCGGCGGTATCGAGGCGGCGCTGCTCGCGCCGGTCGACGACGTCGCCGGCGCCCTGGCCGAAGCGGCCGGAGGCGCCCGCGGCCCTCATCTGACCGCCGACCTTCTTGCCAAGGTGCTTGTCGAGAT
>JBDTIO010000190.1:0-3281 GCA_039936375.1 Caldimonas sp.
ACCCGGATCTCGCGCTTGGCCTTCAGCTTGTTGCCTTGCACCCGCGACACGGTGGTGTGCGTGCCCAGCGCCTGCCGTACGACATGCAGCGTCGGGTCGTACTGCACCTTCGAGAGCGGTGCCGCGCTTCGCAGAAAGCGGGCCTTGAGCTCGCCGACGTAGTCGCGCAAAGCCCGATCGTCGTGCACGCCATGGACGCCGGGATAGCGCTCGTTGAGCGATTCGGCCAGGCGGCCTTCGGCGATGAGCTCGCGGGCGCGCGACAGCAGCGCCGGCGGGTAGCCGGCCAGGTACTTCAACATCCGCTCCGGCGCCGGTCTCGCAGCATGAGCAGGTAGAGGCTTTCGACCTTGTCGCGCGCCCAGGGCGTGCGACGCAGGAAGTGCAGGCTCGACTTCATGCCGGGGTCGCTGAGGAAGCAGCGCACCGGTATCCGATCGCCCAGGCCGGGCCAGCCGTAGTGCGCCACGAGCGCCGTCAGCATGGCTTCCAGGGTGAGCCCGTGCAGCGGTTCGCGCGACGGGCCGGCGGGCTGAGGGGGAGCGGGCATGTCGCGATCTTCGCTCGCCGGGCCGCAAATTCGAAGCGCCGGCGAGCGGCGCCCCGAGGCGGATGCGCTTTCGAGGCCGGACTCCATTCCGCGAAGAAAGGCGCAACTCACCACGCTGATCGGGATCACGGCTGGCCGAACATCGTGAACACTTCAGGCGTCGCTCTTCGAGCCTCGAAGACGAGCGAGCGCCCGACGAGCGGCGAAGAAAGCCGCAGATGACGAACCTGATGAAACAAACCGACGACCGATACATCGTGGCCCCGGCGTTCACCCTGACGCCGCTGAAGAAAGCCGCCGAGGTCAACGCCGCTCCCGTCGTCCACGCGCCCAACTTCATCAACGACATCGCCGCCGGCCGCGTCGAGCTGCCGACCATCCCCCGCGTCGTGCAGCGCCTTATCGCCGCCCTGCGCGATCCGAACGTCGATGCCCGCAAGATCGGCGAGGCGCTGTCGCAGGATCCGGTGCTGAGCGCCAAGGTGCTGCGCCTCGCGAACTCGTCGTTCTTCGGCGGCCAGCGCTCGATGTCGTCGATCGACGCCGCGGTGGCGCTGATCGGCATGAAGGGGCTCAACAACCTCATCGTCGCCTGCGGCGTCTCGTCGGCCTTCGCGGCCGTACCCGGCATCGATCTGCCCACGTTCTGGCGTGACGCCCTGGTGGCGGCGACCGCGGCCAACAAGCTGGCGCCGCGCCTGGAGGCCGATCCCGAAGGGGCCTACGTCTGCGGCCTGCTGCATGCCACCGGCCACCTGATCCTGTGCCAGACCTACCCCGATATCGCGAACGCCATGTTCACCGGGTTCGCGACCGTTCGCGGCGCCGAGCTCGCCGCCATCGAGGCCGACGCTTTCGGCATCGACCACCCTGCGGTGGGCGCGCTCTGGGTCGAAACGATCGGCTTCCCGCAACCCGTGGCCGACACGATCCGCAAGGCGGCGCAGCCGGCGGCGGCGACGGACGCGCCGCTCGACCTGGCCCTGCGCAGTGGCTGTTCGTTGGCGGTGGCAGTGGCGCGCAATGACGTCGCAGAGGCGGCACTGGCGTCGCTGCCGCAGAGCGTCTGCGCCCGCTTCACCGGTGCCGACGGCAAGCCGGACGCCGCGTTCAGCAAGCTCTACGAGGCCCTGCAGGAGACTGAGCCGACGTTCTGACCGGAACCCCGGGGTCAGCCCAGCGGTTTCGTCAGGTAGACGCCTTCGCGGCCGACGATGGCCTCGCGGGCCGGCATGAAGATCGTGCAGTCGTCGCAGGGCGCCCGGATCTCCAGCGGGCCATCGGTGGCGATGAGCTCGCCGTTCGCGAAAGTCTCGAAGCCGATCACCGGCTTGACGAAGGCGAAGCTGTCGTGCTGGATCACATGGGTGCGCAGCAACTCGAAGCGGCGCGGCGCGGCGGGCACCGGCAACGGCCGATCGATGAGACCGAAGTGGCCGAGAAAATCGAGCGCCACCAGCGTCGCCAGGTCGGCGGTGGCTTGCTTGAAATGCTGCCCGCACTCGACGACGAGCGCCGCACCCGTGCCTTCGGCGCGGCCACGCGAGCCGTGCTGGATCAACGGCGTGCCCGAGCCCAGGCCGGCGGGCATGACGAGCTGCACCGCGGGCCGCGGCAACGCGCGGGCCACGGCGGCGTTGCGCTCGAACGCCGGATAGACCCAGAACGGAACCACGTCGTGGCTGGTCGAGTGGATGTCCAGGATGTGCTCGGCTGCCGCCACGGCCGGGCGCATGGCGCGTGCCCGGCGCAGCTCGACGCTGTCTTCATCGCCGTCGAGCCATGCCGTCGACCAGATGCGATTGAGGTTGTGCGTGATCAGCCGGCTCTCGAACGGCTTCGCGGTATCGAAGGTCTGGTAGGCCTCGACGTTGGCGAAGCTCAGCGTCAGGGTGCCGATCTTCGGGCGTACGCCGCTGTCGAGCAGGTGGCACACCGCTACCATGCCGCAGAACTCGTTGCCGTGCGTCAACGCGTTGATCATCACGTGCGGGCCCGGTTGGCCCGAATCGAAGCGATGCACGTAGTCGATGCCGGTGTTGCCGGCGCGATAGCGCGAGAGGTCGCGAGGCATCACTTCGAAGACGGTGTCGGCAGCAGTGCTCATCTTCGCGATTGTGGGCCGCCTCGAGCCTCGCCGCGATCGATGCGCGGCCTTGGGCCTGTTCTCGCCATGAAGGGTTCGCGCCGGCGTCGCGCAGGCTCTAGGCCTTGGAGTCGAGGATGGCTGCGTTGACCATTGTCCGCAGCTCGCGCCGGATCGGGTACAGGCTCGAAGGGATGAGCTGAGTCAGGAAGACGACGCACACGTCTTCGACCGGGTCGATCCAGAAGGCGGTGGAGGCCATGCCGCCCCACCAGTATTCGCCGGGCGAGCTGGCGATGCCGGTGCGAACCGGATCGGTGGTCATGGCGAAGCCGAGGCCGAAGCCGATGCCCTTGAAGGTGGCCTCGCAGAACATCGACACCGAGATGTCGGCCAGGTCGGCGCCGCCGGGCAGGTGATTGGCGCGCATCAGGCGCAACGTCTTCGGACCGAGCAATCGCACGTCGCCCAGCACACCGCCGCCCCGCAGGGCTTCGCAGAATCGCATGTAGTCGCGTGCCGTCGAGACGAGGCCGCCGCCGCCCGAGGGTGCCGCCGGAATCCGGAAATCGCGCCCGACCGACGGCACCAGCTCACCCGATGCGGCGGTGGTGTAGCACTCGGCGAATCGCGAAGCCTTGGCAT
>JBDTIO010000191.1:0-17147 GCA_039936375.1 Caldimonas sp.
CCGGTCTCCTCGGCGAGCGGAATGAAGTCGCCCGGCGCAACGAGCACGCCGTGACGGCGCCAGCGCATCAGCGCTTCGGCGCCGACCATCTTGGCGCCGCGCACGTCGATCTTCGGCTGGTAGTGCAGCACCAGCTCGTCGCGCTCGATCGCCTTGTGCAGCGCACTCTCCAGCTCGAGCTTTTCGCGGCCCTGTCCGGCCAGCGTCGGCCGATACACCGACGCCGAGTTTCGCCCGGCCGACTTGACGGAATACATCGCCACGTCGGAGTTGCGCAGCAGGTCGGCAACGTTGTCGCCGTCGCGCGGGAACAGGGCGATGCCGACGCTCGCCGTGACGAAGCATTCCTGCATGCCGATCGTGATCGGCAGGCGCATCGCCTCGAGAATGCGATCGGCGACGCGCTCGGCGTCGCGCTCGTCGATCACTTCCGGCAGCAGCGCCACGAATTCGTCGCCGCCGAGACGGCCGACCGCTTCCAGGGTGCGGTGCGATCGGAGGCCGACGGCCTCGAGCGAGCTTTCCAGCACCTGGTCGGAGTGGCGCACGCAGGAGCGCAGTCGCCGCGCCACTTCGACCAGCAACTCGTCGCCGGCGCCGTGGCCGAGCGTGTCGTTGATGACCTTGAAGCGGTCGAGATCGATCAGCAGCAGCGCCACCTGGTGGTTGAGCCGGCGGCCATGCTCGAGCGCCCGCTCGGCGCGCCAGATCAGCTGGCGGCGGTTCGGCAGGCCGGTCAGGGTGTCGAAGTTGGCGAGGTGGCGGATGCGATCTTCGGCCAGGCGCCGGTCGGTCACGTCCTGGACGATGCCGGTATAGCCGACCAGGTTGCCGTGCTCGTTGAACTCGGGTTCCGCTTCGAGATGGACGATCCGCTGCCGGCCGTCGACCAGGCGGGCATGGATGTCGGTGGCCAGCACCGTGCTTCGCTCCATCGCGCTGTGCGTCAGCTCGACAAAGGCCTTGCGCTCCTCGTCGGGCACCATGCGCAGGAGCTTGCGAAAGTCGAGATGCTTGTCGGGCCCGAGCCCGAACACGCGCAGGCCTTCGCTCGAGAACATCGGCCCGCCCTGGCCGCGGCGCCAGTCGAAGCTGCCCATCCGGGCCAGATCCTGGGCGCGGGCCAGTCGCGATTTGCTGCGCTCGAGCTCGACCCGCGTGCGCGACGCCCGCAGGAGGTAGCGCAGGCGTCCGGAGAGCAGCCGCCACTGCGTCGACTTGACGAAGAAGTCGGTGGCGCCGGCTTCGTAGGCGCGGGTGATCGAGGCGTCGTCGTCGAGGCCGGTGAGCATCAGCACCGGCAGCGATTCGAAGCCCGGCAGGATGCGCAGCTCGCGGCAGGTCTCGAAGCCGTCGAGGCCGGGCATGACGGCGTCGAGCACGACGATGTCGGGAAGGAAATCGGCCAGGGCGCGAATCGCCGCCTCGCCGGACGCCGCCTCGGTGACGTCGAAACCTTGCTCCTGCAACGCCACCGATGTGAGCAGCAAGTTGACCTCGTCGTCGTCGACCAGCAGCACCTTCGGACGCTCCAGCAGGTCTTCGGCCAGCGGCTGAGTCTGCAAAGTCATTTCAGGCTCCCGCCCGGCCGTCGCAAGAGAACGGCGCGACCCCTGGCGGCAGCGAACGAAGTGAGCTTGGGGGATTCATCCTGGGGCGCCCCGCAGTGGCTGCACCGCTTGTAACACGACGTTGAACTCCAGATCCACCTCATCGAGCAGCGCCGGCAGGTCATCGGCTGCCTCCTGTCGCACGGCGGCCTCGATTTCGGCACAAAGTCTCGACAGGCGCATCGCACCGATGCTCGCCGACGACGACTTCATCGTGTGCGCGACGTGCCGGATCGCCTGCATGTCACCGCGCTGTCGCGCCTCGCGCAACTGCGGTGCCAGGCGCAACACCGAGCTTTCGAAAGCGCGCAGCACGCGCTCGAGCAGATGGTTCTGCCCCTTCGGATCGAGCTCGCGCAGGCGCTGCAAGGCCTCTTCGTCGAGTACCGAGGGTGGGACAGGATTCACGGCGTGATGTCCTCGATGAAAGGGGCTTGCTGAGACTGCGAGGGGCTTCACGCAGCGCGCACGGGACGAGCCGCACTCGCTGCGTCAGCCATTTTCGGCGTCAAGCGCGAAGACTTGAACGATGGCAGAACAACGCGGCAGGCGTGACTTTCTACAATCGACGCAGATGTTTCGCGACGCCGTCCTTCGCCCGGTTGCCGCCTCGGCAGGCACGAGGGCGGAGCCAGGTGCCGAACGAGCACCATGACACTGCTCGATGTCGTCGTTCCAATCGCGCTCGGCCTGACTGCGGCAGCGGCGGTGGGCGGTGTCGCCGCCGGCATCGTCCGCCGTCCTGGGGAGGCGGTCTCCGGTCGGCTGCGCGAAGCGCAGGATCGGCAAGCCGCGCTCGACGAAATCAGCGAGGTCTGGCGCTGGCAGACCGATGCTGCGCATCGACTCGTCGCCTTGCGTTGGCCCGGCGAAGGGCGAGATCGAGCCGACGCCAGCATGGCGACGACGCCGTTCTGGGCCCATTTCAGCCCCACCGGATCGACCCGCCTCGAGGCGGCCATGAAGGCCGCGGCGGCGCTCGACGACATCGACCTCGACGCCATTGCCGAGGCCAGTGCAGACGGCGCCGAATGGCCGAGCCCGAACGGCAGGTATCGCCTGCGCGGCCGGCCGCTGCGGGATGGCGCCGGCCACCTCGCCGGCTACATCGGCACCTTGCGCGACATCGCCGTTTCGCCGACCGCACCCGCGACCACCGCATCGACGGCGGCCGCGCCCGGCGCCGCAGCCGGTAAGGCGATCGGCTCGGCACGTGCCACGTCGGCCGGCACACCGAGCGAGGCCGACCACGAAGCGCTCGGCACACTCGTCTCGCACGATCTGCGCGCACCGATCCGTGTCGTCGAGGGCTTTACGCGCATCGTCAAGGAAGACTATGCGAACGTGCTCGACCGCGTCGGCCACGATCACCTCGATCGCGTGCTCGGCGCGGCCGGCCGGATGAATCACATGATCGACGCACTGCTCGGGCTCTCGCGGCTCGCGGCACAACCGATCGTGCGAGTGCCGGTGGACCTGTCCCAGCTCGCCGCCTACGTGGTCGAAGACTTGCGGCGTCTGCACCCGGAGCACCCGGTCGAGGTCGAGATCGAACCCGGCATGACGGAGCTCGGCGATCCGACGCAGCTCCGACAGGTGCTCGAGAACCTGCTCGGCAATGCCTGGAAGTACACCGGCAACACGAGCCGGCCGCACGTCGCTTTCGTTCGCGACGACAGCGGGCCCGCAGGCTACGTGGTGCGCGACAACGGCGCCGGCTTCGACATGCGCTATGCCGATCGACTGTTCGGCGTCTTCCAGCGTCTGCACAGTGCCAGCGAATTTCCGGGCACCGGCGTCGGCCTCGCTTCGGTGCGGCGAATCGTGCACCGGCACGGCGGCGAGATCCGGGCCGAAGGCGAGCCCGAGCACGGCGCCAGCTTTTATTTCTCGCTGTCGCCGGACCCCGCCGTGGCCTGATCGAAACGTCGTGAGGCCTACGAGCCGGCGAGTTGCTCGACCGCCGTGAGCAGCAACTCGGCCTGTTCGTGAACGCTGTGCCGGCCGTTGGCGGCGAGGCGGCGCAAGCGCTCCATCGCTTCGCCGCGACTGAGCGAATGCCGATGCATGAGCACGCCGGCCGCCATCGCGACGCTGGCATCGAGCGCATCGCTCGATGCGTTGCCGCGACTCGGCTGCGCATGCCCGGCCGCCGACTCGGCGCGGCCGGCCTCGAGATGGGCGAATGCGGCTTCGACCGCCGGCACGATTTGCCGGATGTCGAGTGGCTTGACAAGGTAGGCGACTGCACCCAGGGCTTCGACCTGGGCCACTGTTTCTTCGTCCGAAAAGGCCGAGAGAAACATGAACGGCATGCGGCACTGCGTGCGCAGGTACTGGGCGACGTCGAAGCCGCTCTTGCCTTCCATGCGGATGTCGAGCAGGGCGAGGTCGGGCTTGCGCTCGCGCGCCAGGAGGATGGCGTCGTCACCGTTGTCGGCATCGATGACGTCGTAGCCGGCTTGCGACAGGCCATCGGTCAACGTCGCGAGAACGAGCCGGTTGTCGTCGACGACGAGGATCGTTCCTTTCTTCGCCAAGCTCGTGCTCCTCGAGATGCCGTGCAGCTGCGATCTTATTCGCCGACGACGCGCTCGACGACGGGCACCTGCAGCAGCACCGTCGCGACGACGCGCTCGCCTGCCTGCTCGATGCGCAAGGTGGCGCTGCGCCGAGGCAGCAGGGCGCGCACCAGGCCGAGCCCCGAGACGCCGTTCGGGATGCGTGCCACGCTGAATCCGTCGGGCAGTCGGGCGCGGCTCGAGATGGCGACGCGCACGCCATCGTCGGTGCCGTCGAGCACGCAGGCGATCCCGCCGGTCGCGTCGGCCGGATCGCTGTGCTTGATCGCGTTGGTGAGCAGCTCGTTGATCGTCAACGCGATCGGGATCGCCTCGACCTCCGGCAAGGTCCATTCGGCCGGCGAGCGGCCTTCGACACTGCATCGAATCGGCCGGCCGAACGTGCGCTGCACGGAGCCGGTGATCGCCTCGAGCACGCGCACCATCGACAGCGGCCCGTCGGCGCCCACCTGCAGGCCGTAGACCTGGGCGATCGCCTGCACCTGGCCGACCACCTCGTCGATCGCGGGCGCCACCTCGGGCTTGCGCTGCGCGACCTGCTGCAGCAGGCCGGCCACGCCCTGCAGGTTGTTCTTGATCCGGTGGTGTACTTCCTTGACCAGCATGTCGCGCTGCGCCAGCGCCGCTTCGAGACGTGCTTCCTGCGCGGCGCGCTGCTCGCTCACGTCGGTGGCAACGAGCAGGAGCTGGTCCGGCGGCTCGCCGGGGCCGGCGGCGAGCGGCAGATAGCGCGCGTCCCAGATTCGCGTCTCGCCGTCGACGATGCTTCGATACTCGCGCGTCGTCACGTCGCTCGACGCCAGTGCCTGCTGCATGTCGAGCCGCCGAACCTCTGCCACGCCACGGGGAAAAAGCTGCTCCGGCGTCATGCCGACGAGATCGGCCGGTGCATCGCAGACGGTGCGCGCCGCGACCCCGTTGATCTGCACGATCTTGAGCGTCTTCGCGTCGAGCAGCGCGATCGCCAGCGGCGCCGCCTCGATGACGCGGCGCAACGACGCCTGCGCCTGCAAGACGGCCGCCTCGGACTGGCGCCGGTGCTCGATGTCGAGCAAGGCATAGGTGAGCTGGCGCGATTTGCCTTCGCGGCCGGTGGCGACAGCGTTGCCGACGATCCAGAACTCGCGCCCGTCAAGGGCATGAACCTGGCATTCGAATGTCTCGGCGCGACCCTCGACGAGCTCCTCGAGGTAGTGTGTGTGCCGAAACGGGTGGTCGAGCGCCGGCGTCGCGACCACCGACATCGGCAGGTCGAGGAACTCCTCGAGCTCGCCGCCGAACATGCGCTGCGCCGAGCGGTTCATCCACTCGATGCCGGCCGGCCCGACCGTGACGATGCCGACCAGCACCGAGTCGAGGATGGCGCGGGTTCGCCGCGCCATCGATTCGCGGTCGCGCGCCAGCGTCTCGAGCTGCACCTGCTGCGTCTTCATGCGCGTCACGTCCGACAGCACGGCGATCGCTTCGTCGAGGCCGAGACCGCCGCCGGCGCGCCGCACCGACAGCGAATACCAGCGCAGCTCGGACGGCGCGGCGCGCTGGTCGGCGTCGCTGAAGGCGAACTCGATCTCGTAGGTGGCGTCGTCGAGCAGGGCGTCGCGGATCTCGGTGGCCATCGATTCGGCATCGGCGTGGCGCGACAGCAGCTCGGCCAGGCTCAGCCCGGCGACACCGCTCGCCGGCAAGCGCAGCATCGTCTCGAAGCCGCGGTTGCAACGCACCAGCACGCCATGGCGCAGATAGGCGATGCCGGCCGTCGCGCTCTCGAGGATGGTCGTCATCTCGCGCAACAGCTGCTCGCTGCGCCGCTGGCTTTGCTGCTGGTCGGTGATGTCGAGCGTGATGACCGATGCCGTCTTCTTGCCGGAAGCCAAGGTCGCCGGCTCGACCCGCGTCATCAGCCAGCGCCGGCCGAGCTCGGGATGCTGAATGGCGTAGCGCACCTCGGCACGCTGCGTCTTCTTCAACGCGAGCTGCAGCCGCTCGAACTCGGCGAGCGACTCAGGGACGACGATCTCGCGGCTGATGTTGTGCGGCACCACCGACGCGGAACCGGCGCCGCCGCCGCGCTGGCGCACCCAGCCCGACGATTCCTCGAAGGTGGTGATGCCAACGCCGGCGGTATCCATCATCGCGCCGATCTGCATCTGCGCCAGGTCACGCTCTTCTTCCACGCTGCGATCCTCGACGATGCCCATGTAGCGGCGCTCGCCGGTCGCCGTGCGATAGCAGCGGACCATGGCGCGCAGGCGGCGCACGCCGCCGTGAGGCTGGCTGATCCAGCCTTGCGACTCGATCGGCCTCGAGCCTGGCCGCAACTGCGCGAGCGCGCCGCCGTCGCCCCAGGCGAGCAGACGAGCCAGCGTCGGTTCGCCGTCGGCGAGCGACACCGGCACGCCCCCGGCCAGCTCGTCGAACGCCGGGTTGGTGCGCACCAGCAGGCCGCTGTCGTCGAACAGCACCATGCCGACCGGGCTGAGGTCGAACCAGTCGTCGAGCTCGCGCGCCGAACGGTCGGCGCGCTCGCGTGCCGCATGCTCGGTCGTCGTGTCCTGCAGCACCGCCAGAAAGAGTGGCCGGCCGTCGTCGCCGGCGAGCACGTGGCGGGCCGCCCGGTACCAGCGTTCGAAGCCGCCGGCATCGACAAGCCGGCCTTCGGCTCCGTAGGCGGTCTCGACACGGCCACCAGCGGCGACGAAGCGCTTGCGGTTCTCGATCGTCGCCTGCCTGTCCTCCTCGGACAGGAACTCGATGAAGTCGCGGCCGATCAGCGCCTCGGGCGGCATGCCGATGAAGTCGGCGAAAGCAGGATTGACGTCGATGAAGCAGAACGAGGCGTCCTGCAACGAGGCCGGGAATGGCGAATTCCAGAGCAGCTGCAAGACCTCACGGGCCGCCGCCGACGCGTCAGTGGCGGATGCAGGCGATGCGCGACGCAGCAGGTCGATCACGGGCACCGACGCGGCCCGCCGCTATTCGAGTGCGGCGGCGCCTTGCAAGGCCCGCAGCTGGGCGCGATTGATCTCGGCCACGCTCATCAGCAGGTTCTCGGCGGCCTCGCGGTAGTCGAACACCGACTCGCCTTCGGCCGCCCGCACCATCGCCAGATACGGCTGGAACGGGCCGCTTTCCTTGACGAGCGCCTGGTAGACGCGGCCGGGAACCGGGATCGAGCCAAGGAGCTTGTCGAAGCTCTCGCCAAACATCCGGTCGAGCAGCGAGAAGACGCCGCAGATGAAGACTTCGCTGCGCATCTCCTCGTCACCCGAACCGGCGACCAGCTCTTCCATCAGCAGGCCGCGCCGCACCGCGGCGAACATCACCGGGCGCAGGTTGACGTCCTTGCTGGCGGTGGCGAGCAGCAGCGCCAGCCAGCGCTTGAGCCGCTGGTAGCCGAGCATCATGATGGCGTGGCGGAACGAGCTGATCTCGACGCGCAGGCCGAATGCCGGCGAGTTGATGTAGCGCAACAGCTTGAACGCCAGCGACGGGTCGCGCTTCAGCGTGTTCTCGAGCTTGTCGATCGCGTCTTCGTTGTCGACCCGGCGAATCAGCTCGACGATGACCTGCTGGTCCGGCTGTGCCACCGGCTTGCCGGTTTTCGCCGCGGTGGCGCTCAGCGCGTCGTCGATCGGCCAGCCGAGGACGGCATGCGCGCCGCGTGCGAAAGCGGCTTCCATGTCGGGCACCGTGCGCACGCCCGACTGCACGTGCTCGATCGACCGCGTCACACCGGCCGGCGCCACCGCACCTTCGCCGATGCGGCGCTCGTCGGCGATGTCGATGATCGAGTACTTGAAGCACGGCAGCACCTGCCGCGGCAACTCCGAATTGGGCCGGCCTTTCAGCAGCAGCGTGTTGCCGGCCGCGTGAAGGCGCACGAGCGCCTCGACATTGACGGGGTCGGCGGCCATGAAATTCGGCACCTCGACCATCAGGTTCGCCGAAGGGCTGGCCTGGAGCAGATCGTGGAGCAGGCTTTCGCTGACGACGTTGAGCGAGACCTTGCCGCCCGACGCCGGCCAGACATCGCCGACGGCGTGCAGCAGCTGGGCGACGTCGAGCGTCGCGTCGGGGCGCAGCGGGAGAACCGTCAGGCGCGTCGCGGCAACCGTGCGATTGCGGTCGATGAACGGTGAGTAGCCCAGGGCCACCTGGCCGAGGATCGCGACATCCAGCAAGTCAAACTCCCGACCCGACTCCGCGCCGTACGGCGGCGCGGCAAAGCGCGAAATCAGCCGCCGTTCACGTACTGGAACAGCGACAGATGCTGCACCGTCGCATACGACTTGAGCGCCGCATCGTAGCCGTTTTGCTGGTTCTGAAAGTCGGAAATGGCGTGCACCATGTCCACATCTTGGGCGTTCGATTGATCGGTCGTGCTGGCCAGCTTCTGCGCGTCGAGACGGCTCGATACGCTGTCGATGCCGTTCAGCACATCGCCGGCGGCGCCGCGCGCGGCCTGCAGGTTGTTCATGACCGAATCGAGATTGCGCAGGTCGTCGGAGGTGTACTGGGCGACCTGCGATCCGGTCTTGCTGGCCGTCGACAGATCGGAGATCGCCTTGTCGAGCGTGTCGAAGACGCTGAGAGTCGGCGTCGACGGCGCGACCTGGAACTGGTCTCCGGAAGCCGGCGTGCCACTCACCGTGACCGACATACCGTCGACGGTGATCGCTTGCCCCGCGACGTAAGGTGCCGCGGTCACCGCCGTCGCTGCGCCGTTCTTCAGCACCGCGTAAGTCGTGACGCCGGCCGTGACGGTGAAGTTCAGCGAATAGGTCGCGCCGGTCAGCGCGCTCGGATCGGAGACAGTGCCGGTGTCGATGGTCGCGCCGGTGATACCGGCGGCCGCGCTCGTCACGAACACGCCATTGCCGGTGCGCGCCGAGAGCCACGCCGCCTTGCCGTCGGTCGTCAGCGGCAGGCCAACGCCGGCGCCGGTCTGCATCTGGCCGGCGGTCGTGGTGTATTTCACGCCGGTCGCGGTGTCGACGAAGGGTTTCTGGGTCGCGCCCTGGCCGCCGAAGATGTAGGTGCCAGCGCCGTTGTCCTGGTTGGCGATCGACAGCAGCTGGCCGCGGATCGACTGCAGTTGCGTGGCGATCGACTGCCGGTCGGAGTCGTTGAGCGTCGCGTTGCCGGCCTGCACGAGCAGCGCGCGCGCGCTCTGCAGCAGGTTGCCGGCGTCGCCGAGCGAGCTCTCGGTCTGCGTCATGACGACCTTGCTCGCGTCGACGGCGCGCTGGCTCGTCGCGGTGCGGGTGACGCTGGCCAGCGCCCGCTCGGCGCGCGCCGCCGCGGCCGGATCGTCGCTCGCCTGATTGACGCGCTTGCCGGTCGTGATCTGGTTCTGCTCGTTGGCCATGTCGATCTGGCGCTGCATCAAGGTGTTGATGCCGGCATCGAAGGAGTTGGCGGTGCTGATGCGCATGGCTGGGTTTCCTCGGCGAGTGCTGGTCAATTGCCGATTTGCAGCAAGCTGGCGAAAACTGTCTGGGCGATCTGCAGCATCTTGGCCGCCGCCTGATAGCTCTGCTGGAACTGGATCAGGCGCGCCGCTTCCTCGTCGAGGTTGACGCCCGACTGGTTCGACGCCGCCGTCGTCGCTTGGCTGGCGATCGCGTCCGACTGCGTTGCCGCAGCCATGGCGCTCTGCACCTTGACGCCGACCGTCGCCAGGGCACTCGCATAGGCGTCGGTGACGCTCTGGCCGCCGACGATCGTGCCGCCCTGGCCGACGATCGGCGCATTGCCCAGGGCCAGCATCGCGTTGGCGTTGCTGTTGTCGGCGGCCGGATAGGCGTTTTTCGCGACCGTGATCTGGTCGCCGCTCTTCGGCACGCCGGTCAGGTTCAGCTGCCAGCCGTTGAGCGCTATCGGCTGGCCCGCCGCGAATGTGCCGGTGCCGTTGACGGTGGGCAGCGCGCCGGTCGTGTCGACCAGGCTGTAGCTGTAGTCGCCGCTGTTGTCGGTGAAGCTGATCGTCGCCGTCAGGTTGGGGTTGATCGAGGGGTCGACGGCGGCCAGCGAGCCGACCGCGGCTGTGCCGGTATTGGCGATGTTCATCGTCGCCGCGACGGGCGCGGCGGCGGCGATTCCGGCCGGGTTGGTCAGCGCCAGGGCCATGCCGCTCGCCGCGTTCGAGGTCGGTTGCAGCAGGAAGCTGTCGCGGGCCGACGGCAGCGGCGTCGCGACGTCGATGCGAAAGCCATCGACGACAGCGCCGCTGGCCACCGATTGCGACGTGCCGTCGGAGAGGCGCGTCAGCTTGTACTGGCCGGCGGGCAGCGCCGGATCGGCGGTGAGCTGGTAGTCGCTCGGCTGCAGCGCCTTGCTGTCGACCACCGTGATGCTGACGCTCGACACCCTCGTGCCGCTACCGTCGACGTACGAAGCGACCGGCACACCGCCGGCCATCGCGTTGTTCGAGGACGGCAGCACTTTCGCCGCGCCGATCGAGAGCAGCGGCGCCCCGGACGATGCCGGAATGCCCAGATCGAGGCCGAGCGCCTGCTGCGAATTGAGCGCGCCGGCGATCGACGCGGCGAGCTGGCCGAGCAGGCCGCGCGCATCGGCAATGTCGTGGTTCTGGAAGCGCAACAGTCCGCCGACCGAGCCGCCGCTGATGAAGCCGTCGGGGAACGCGCGCGTCGTCCCGCCTTCGGTGATGCCGACCTGCAGCTTCGACGGATCGAAGGCATCGGGCACGGCGGTGAGCGCGGTCGCGTTGGCGCCGAGCACGAGCGTCTGCGAGCCGCCGAGATAGACGCCTACTGTACCGTCGGCGGACGCCACCGTCGTCACCTGCACCAGTTGCGAGAGGTTGTTGATCGCGGTGTCGCGCTGGTCGAGCAGGCTGTTCGGCGCGTTGCCCGACGACTGGGCCGCGGCGATCTGCTTGTTCAGCGCAGCGATCTGCGACGTCAGCGAGTTGACCGACGAGACCGAAGTACGCAGCTCGTCGGCAACGCCGGCCTGCTGCGAGTCGATCTGGCTCGAGGCATCGGAGAATTGCTGCGCCATATCGCCGATGCTCGCCAAGGCAGCCTGTCGCGCGGACGGGTCCTGCGGATTGTTGGCGACGTCGACGAACGAGCTGAAGGCGACCTGCGCGGCATGGCCGAGGCCCCTCTCGTCGGTGGGAAAGACATTTTCCAGCTGCTGCAGCTGTGTGCTGCGGGCGTCGTCGGCGGCAGCGATCGCCGTCGAGGTCGACACCTCGCGAGTCAGGAAATCGCTGTGTGCGCGGGTCACCGTCTTGACGTCGACGCCGCTGCCGAAGAAGCCCGCGCCGGTCTGCTGGCTGAACGACGTTTCGAGGTCCGCGCTCTGCCGTGAATAGCCGGGCGTGTTGGCGTTGGCGATGTTGTTGCCAGTGACCGTGAGCTGGGCATAGCTCGCGGCCATTGCCCGCGAGCCGATATTGAGCAAGGACGAAACGCTCATGATGGAGTCCCCACGCATGCCGCGTTCGAGGCGGCGCTGCCCCCCGAGGGGACGTGAACCGGCTTCGGAGCGGCCCGGCGCCGGTTCATGCGGACGCCCTCTGAACGCGCAAGGTGGTGTTGATGACGCGCGCCAGCTTGTCGGCATAGGCCGGATCGGTGGCGTAGCCGGCCCGCTGCAGGCCCTGAGCGAAATCGCTTGCCGAGGCCGCACTGGCCGGTGCTACCGCCGCTTGCGCGGCGACGCCGGCGTAACGCGGGCTCTCTTTCAGCATGCGCGCGTAGTCGCGAAACGCCGCGTCGTCGGACGCGTAGGCGCGGAACTTCGCACTCACCTTCTGCGCCTCGCCGCCGACGTATTCGGTGGTCGTGATCTGGGCGACCTTGCCGGTCCAGCCGGCACCCGCCTTGATGCCGAACAGGTTGTGCGAGTCGCTGCCGTCCGCATTCTTGATGTCGCGCTTGCCCCAGCCCGACTCATGTGCCGCCTGGCCGATCATGAAGGCGGCCGGAATGCCGCTCTGCGTCTGCGCGGCGAGTGCCGCCGACTGGTGCGATTGCACGAAATCGGATTGCGTCTGCGACAGCGTCGCCGTGGCTGCGGACGAAGAAGCCGGCGCCACCGCTGCCGGCGTGCGCGCCTTGGCCGCCGTCGTGCCGCCCATCTGCCGCTCGAGCTGGCGGGCGATCGCGTCGGCGAGGCCGCCGGGCAGGCCGGTCATCTTGTTCGCGTATTGCGCGTCGAGCATCTCGGTGCCGAGCTGCGTGCCCGAGTTCTCGAGCATGCCCGAGCTCACCGTCGCTTCACGCATGCTCTTCATCAACTGCTGCATGAATATCGCCTCGAACTGCTTGGCCGTTTCCTTGATCGCCGCCTTCGGGTCGCGCGCGGCGGCGCTCTTCAGGGCGTCGAGCGAGAGCGCGTTGCCGGCGCCCGTGGGCACACTCGACAGCGGCGGTGACGACATCGGCGAGGCCATGGTCAGATCACTTCCAGCTCGGCGTTGAGGGCACCGGCCGATTTCATCGCCTGCAGGATCGCCAGCAGGTCCTGCGGCGTCGCGCCGAGCGAATTGAGCGCCTTGACGACGTCGCCGAGCTTGGCGCTGGCCGCCATCTGAATCAGCGAGCCCGGCTGCTGGGTAATGGTGATGTCGGACTTCTGCGTCACTTCCGTCTGCCCCGCCTTCGCGAACGGGCCGGGCTGGCTGACGCTCGGGGTCGTGCTGATCGTCACCGACAGGCTGCCGTGGGCGACGGCGCAAGCGGCCAGCGTCACCGTCTGGTTCATGACGATGGAGCCGGTGCGGGCGTTGATGATGACCTTGGCGGCCGGCGCGAACTGCTTGACCTCGAGGTTCTCGATGTCGGCCATGAAGGCGACCCGCGCATCGGGCGCGGCCGGCATGCGCACGCGCACGGCGCGGCCGTCGAGCGCGTCGGCGGTGCCGCTGCCCATGCGCTCGTTGATGACGCGCACGACCTCGCGGGCGGTCGCGAAGTCGCTGCTGTTGAGGTCGAGCTGGATCGCGTCGCCCTGGTTCATCGGCGTCGCGACCGAGCGCTCCACCGAAGCGCCTTCGGGAATGCGGCCCGAGGCCAGCGTGTTGATCTGTACCTTCGAGCCGGACGCCGACGCGCCGGCGCCGCCGATCACGAGGTTGCCCTGCGCCATCGCGTAGATCTGGCCGTCGGCGCCTTTCAGAGGCGTGGAGATCAGCGTGCCGCCGCGCAGGCTCTTGGCGTTGGCGAGCGACGAGACGTTGACGTCGATCGTCTGGCCTGGCTGCGCAAACGCTGGCAGCTGCGCCGTGACCATCACGGTGGCGAGGTTCTTCAGCTGGATGCTCGAGCTGTTCGGCGCCGTCACGCCCATTTGCTGCAAGAGCGCCAGCAGGCTTTGCGTCGCGAACGGGGCCGAGGTGGTCTGGTCGCCGGTGCCGTCGAGGCCGACGACGAGGCCGTAACCGACCAGCTGGTTGCTGCGCACGCCCTGGATCGAGGCCACTTCCTTGATCCGCGCGGCCTGCGCCGGCAGCGGCCACCAGAGCGCGGCGCTGGCGAGCAAGGCGGCGACGACGAGCGCGGCGCGTACGAATCTGTCGGTCTGAGTCATTCTCGAAGGCACCATGGTGTGCCTTCGATTCTTCAAGAACTCAAATGGGCAGAACGTTCAAAAAGAAGCGGCTCAACCAGCCTATTCCCTGCGCATCGGCCTGGGCGCCGCGGCCGCGCTGCTCGATCCGCACGTTGGCGATCTGCGCCGAGGCGACGATGTTGCCCGACTGGATCATGTGCGGGTCGACCTGGCCGGAAAAGCGCAGCACATCGACGTTCTGATTGACGCCGATCTGCTTCTCGCCGGCGATCAGCAACTGCCCGTTGGCCAACACGCCTGTGACGATCGCCGTGATGGTGCCCGAGAAGTCGTTGCTGTTGGCGACCGTGCCGGCGCCCGAGAACGAGTTGTCGGAGCTGCCGGCGGCGCTCGCGCGATTGAAGGAATTGGCGCTCAGCAGCGGGAAGGCGGTGATCGCCGCCGTCACCTTGCCGGTCTTGTCGATCGTGCTGGTGCTGGTCTGCGTCGCCGAGATCTTCTCGGTGATCTGCACCGTGATCGAGTCGCCGACGAGGCGAGCCCGGTAGTCCTCGAACAGCGGCCGGTACTGGGCCGCCTGGAAGATTGAGCCGTTGTGGATCTCCGATACTGGAATGACCGGTGGCGCCACGTAGGTGGGCGTCGCCACCTCGACCTTCGGCGTCTTGTAGAGCGTGTCGCAGCCGGCCAGCGAGAAGAAAAGCAGCAGGGCGGATGCGGCGAGAGCGAGTCGGTTCATCGTCGGGCCTCAGAGCTGCGAGAGCTTGTCGAGCATCTGGTCGGCGGTCTGGATCGCCTTCGAATTCAGCTCGTAGGAGCGCTGCGTCTGGATCATCTGCACCAGCTCCTCGACGACGTTGACGTTCGAGGTCTCGACGAACCCTTGCTGCAAGGTGCCCAGGCCGTTCGTGCCGGCGGTACCGGGGGTCGGCGATCCCGACGCCGCAGTCTCGCCGTAGATGTTGCCGCCCTTCGGATCGAGGCCGGCCGGGTTGATGAAACCGGCGATCTGCAACTGGCCGACCGTCTGCGCCAGCGCCTGGCCGGGTAGCACGACGGTGACCGTGCCGTCGTTGCCGATCGTCACGCTCTGCGCCGCGGTGGGAATGGTGATGCCGGGCTGCACCGTGTAGCCGCTGTTGGTGACGAGCTGGCCCTGGGCGCTGACCTGGAACGAGCCGTCGCGGGTGTAGCCGGTGGTGCCATCGGGCATCTGGATCTGGAAGAAGCCCTTGCCCTGGACCGCGAGATCGAGCGGGTTGCTCGTCTGCTGCAGGTTGCCCTGGCTGAAATTGCGCGAGGTCGCGACGGCGCGCGTGCCCAGGCCCACCTGCAGGCCGGTCGGCAGCGTCGTCTGGTCGCTGCTGGCGGCCCCCGCCTGGCGCAGGTTCTGGTACATCAAATCCTCGAAGACCGCGTGCGCGCCCTTGTAGCCATTCGTCGAAACGTTGGCGAGGTTGTTGGAGATGTTGTCCAGCTGCATCTGCTGGGCTTCCATCCCGGTCTTCGAAATCCACAGCGATCGCATCATGGCGCGGCTCCGGTCAATGTGGGGATGGTGGCGCCTGAGCCGCGGCGGGAAGCGCCGAAAAGGCCGGTGGATCACTGCCAGTCTTGCGCTTGCGCGAAGCCCGCGAGAACGCGGGCGCGAAGAAGTTCCGACCGTATCCCCGGGGAGTAGCCGGCCGCCGCCGCATCGCCTGGCGCCGGCGTGATGGCGCCTCAGTGCAGGCGGGGGAGAACCTGCGCGGCAGCGCCGCGCGCGATGGCATCGGCCGAGCCCGTCTTGGTCCACACCTGAATCGACGCGACGACGCTTCCCTTGAGAAACGTCATCGTCGAGATCTTCGAGGTGGAATTCGGCAGCACGGTGGGCAACAGGTAGGCGCCCTCGCCGAGACCCTTGACCGGCATGACGACGCTGCCGCCGCCCGGGCCGCCCTGCATCTGCGTGTGCATACGCAGCACGCCGTCGTAGAAGCGCTTGGCGTCATCGGCGGCAGGAAAGACATGAAGCTCGACGAGGACGCCGCTGTTGGGCGGCCCGTCGGCGGTGTCGATGTGGTAGCCCTTCGGGAAGTGCCCGCACGAGCTTTCGCTGTCGTTGCCGTTCTCGGCGGCCGGCTTGACGTCATGCTTGGCCGTCTCGGCGAGCGGCGCGCCGGCGAGCTTGCCCGCCTCGGCCTCACTCAGCAGGGCGCAGGCGTTCGCCGGCGCGGCAGTGGCGATCGCGGGCACGGCGAGGAGGGTGAAGGCGGCGAAGCATGTCGACAAGACGAGCCGGGTCATGAGCTTTCTCCAAAGTGCCGCGACCGGCGGTGCGGCTGGCAATAAAGACGCAATCGCCGGCAAAAACGGATCAGCGGCCGCGGCGGTCGACCGGATCAGGCCTCGACCACCTTGCCGCGGCTGACGCTCTCGCCGTCTTGCGCTCGCAAGGTCCGGAACGAGAACGACGACACCAGCGTCACGACGCCCAGTGTCAGGTAGGCGTAGTGCAACGCGTGCAGCACGGCCGAGCGATCGGTCTGCGGCAGGTCGCCCAGGAACCAGGCAGTGACGAGTGCGCCGCCGGCCAGCCCGAAGCTGAACGAGAGCTGCTGCAGCGAGCTGGCGATGGTGCTGGCCATGCTGGTGTCGACAGCGTCGATGTCGGCATAGGTCATCGAGTTCATGCTCGAGAACTGCAGCGAGTTGAAGAAGCCCTGGGTCAGGGCCAGCAGCACGATCAGGGCGAGCGGCGTCGTCGGGCCGACCAGTGCGAACAGGCCGATCGTCACGCCGATCATCACGGTGTTGATCGTCAGCACGCGGCGAAAGCCGAGCCGCGCCAGGATGCGCGGCGCCAGCAGCTTCATGGCCATCGCCGCAGCCGCCGAGGGCATCATCAGCAAACCCGATTCCCACGCCGGCAGTCCGAGTCCCAGCTGATAGAGCAGCGGCAGCAGGAACGGCAGGCCGCCGATGCCGAGCCGCGTCACGAAGCCGCCCAGCACCGAGACGCGGAAGGTGCGCACGCGAAACAGCTCTAGACGAAGCAGCGGGTAGGGAATGCGCCCAGCGTGAACGGCGTAGACGGCGAGCAGCGCGATCGCCAGCAGCAGCAGCACCGCGGCCGAAGTGACGTCGATCTGGTGCTCTCCGAAGACCTCGAGCAACCACGACAGCAAGGCCGTTCCCGAGCCGAATAGCACCAACCCGACGACGTCGAGCGGCCGTGGCGCGTCGCCGCGATAGTCGGGCAGGTGCTTGTACATCAGCCATTGGGCGACTAGGCCGACTGGCACGTTGACGAAGAAGATGTCACGCCACGACAGCCAGTGCACGATCAGGCCGCCGATGGTTGGCCCGAGCAGCGGGCCGATCAGGGCCGGCAGGACGATGAAGTTGAGCGCCGCCAGCAGCTCCG
>JBDTIO010000192.1:0-17342 GCA_039936375.1 Caldimonas sp.
TTCGACTTGCATGTGTAAGGCATGCCGCCAGCGTTCAATCTGAGCCAGGATCAAACTCTTCAGTTCGATCTTGATTTTTCTACTCAATGAATTGAAGTGAACTTCACTTCATGAGCGTTTAAGGTCCATCAGACCTGAGTCTTGAGACTCAGGCACTCGGCCTCGAACGCCCACACTTATCGGCTGTTAGTTTTTAAAGAACGGGGCCTTTCGGCGCTGCTGGATCCAGCTCGAAGCTCGATCAGCGAAGACAACGATTCTCGCATGTTTTTTGAGCCGCTGTCAACCCGCGTGAAGCACCGGGGCGTGTGGTCATAGGCTACTCGCCTTCTACGCAATCACAGGCGCCGGCTTCTACGAGGTGGCGAATGTCAGGCTCGGTGCATGCGGGCCCGGCGACGCCAGCGTGATGGCACTGACTGCGGCCGCACATTCAAGTTCGGGATCGTCAGCGGCGAGTATGCGAGGCAACCACTCCACCCAGCGACGCGAATCGATCCCCAGGACTCGCTGCTTCACGGCGACGATCTGCGACGGATGCATTGAAAAGCTACGCAGACCCATGGCCACCAGCAGATCGGTGAACGCCGGATCGCCGGCCATTTCGCCGCACACGCTTACGCCTTTTCCGGCGATGCGAGCTTGCAGAATCGTCTGCGCCACGAGCTGCAACACGGCCGGATGCCACGGGTTGTAGAGATGCGCGACTGCCTCATCGGCGCGATCGATGGCCAGCGTGTACTGGATCAGGTCATTGGTGCCGATCGAGACGAAATCGAAGTGGCGCAAAAACGCGGGCAGCATGAGGACCGCCGCGGGTATTTCGACCATGGCGCCGATCTCGACCGGGCCGTAGGCGCGCCCTGCATCATCCATCTGTTGCCGGGCTCGTGCCACGGCCTCGAGCGTCTGTCGCACTTCGCTGAGATGCGCGACCATCGGGACAAGAATCCGTACCTTGCCGAAGCAAGCCGCGCGAAGGATCGCACGGAGCTGTTGCCGAAACATCGCCGGCTCCGACAGGCTCCAGCGGATCGCACGCAGGCCCAGCGCGGGATTGAGCGCGTGCTCGTGACGCAACTCGTTCGCCGACATCCTGTCGAGAGCCTTGTCGGCGCCGACATCGACGGTTCGGATAGTCACCGGCAAACCCCTCATCCCCTCGACTGCTGTGCGATAGGCTTCGAACTGTTCGTCTTCGCCAGGCAGATCGCCGCCTCGGTTCATGAAGAGGAATTCGCTGCGGAACAGACCGACGCCGACCGCCCCGGCTTCGAGCGCGATTGCGGCATCGCCGGGCTGCTCGATGTTGGCAAGCAACTCGATGGCCTCTCCATCGCGGGTCACCGCGGGCAGATGGCGCAGCCGCGCCAAGCCCGCACGCGCGGCATCTCGCCCGCGCTTGATCGCACGATATTCCTCGATGACCGCCGGCGGCGGATCGACGATCACCGTGCCGGAATCGCCATCGATCACGAGCCAGTCGTCTTGACGGATCAGGCGGCTGGCTTCGCGAGCGCCGACGACGGCGGGTATGTCCAAGCTGCGCGCGACGATGGCCGTGTGCGAAGTCTTGCCGCCGACGTCGGTCACGAAGCCGAGGAACACGCCGCCTTTCCACTGCAGCATGTCGGCCGGCGAAATGTCGTTGGCGACAAGCACCAGCGGGTCGCCACTGCCCGCCTCGCGACCGCCCGGCGGCACCACCAGCGGCGATGCGCCGTCGAGACCGCGCGCGAGTACGCCGAGCAGCCTCTCGACAACCTGCTCGAGATCGGCCTTGCGCTCGCGCAGGTACTCGTCTTCCATCTCGTCGAACTGGCGCGCGAGCACTTCGAGCTGGGCCGACAGCGCCCACTCCGCGTTGTAGTGACGCTCACGAATCCAGTGCTTGGTGGCGCCGGTCAGGGCGTCGTCGTGCAACAGCATCAAATGCACATCGAGCAGAGCCGAGAGCTCGGCCGGCGCTTCGACGGGAAGGTCCGCCTTCATCGCCCCCAGGCCGGCAGCGACGGCGTCGCGCGCAACGCGCAGGCGATCGATCTCGGCCTCGACCTCGTCTTCGCCGACGTAGTAGTGCGCGACGTCGATGCGGCTCGAGGCAACCAGCACCGCGCGGCCGATGGCGATGCCTTTCGATACCGGCAGCCCGAACAGCTGAAAGCTCATGCGGCTCATCCTAGCAGCGACCGATTGCGTTTCACCGCGCCGCCAGGCCCTTCGAAGTCCGCACAGCTCCGCGAACGCAACCTTCGTTACTGCCCTTCGCCGAATTTGTTCTGGATCAACGCAACCAGCGCCTTCATCGCCTCGGCTTCGTCTTCGCCTTCGGTTTCGATGTCGACTTCGGTGCCGATCCCGGCCGCCAGCATCATCACACCCATGATGCTCTTCGCATTGACGCGCCGGCCATTGCGGCTCATGTGAACCTCGCTCCGGAATCCCGCCGCGAGCTTGGTGAGCTTGGCCGATGCACGAGCATGCAGGCCGAGCTTGTTATTGATCCTGACTGTTTCCCTGATCATCACCACCGCCTTTGCGGTTCTGGTTCTGCGGCCGCGAGATCGCCACCTGCATTACTCCTTGAGCCCCCCCGGCGACGGCCCGCGTCACGGCGTCGTCGAGCGTGTCGTCGCCGTAGCAGAGCGAGCGCCAGAGCATCGGTACGTTGACCCCCGCCACGACCTTGACCCGGACGCCGTCGGCGAGCCGTTGCGCGACGTTGCACGGCGTCGCGCCGAAGACATCGGTCAGGATGAGAGCGTCCGGCGATCGAATGCCGTCGAGCAGCCGCCGGCCTTGGGCCTCGACTTCCTCGATCGGCATATCCGACGGCACATCGAGCGCATGGAGACGAGCCACGCACTCGGGAAAAGCGTGCTCGGCCACGGCCTTCAACGACGACGCCAAAGGCGCGTGGGCGATGATCAGAAGTCCCGGCATGGCGGCGCATTATCGACAGTTGTGGGTCGAGGGGTCCGCGAGGCCGAGGGAGCCGCATGCTAGGGGCCGACCTTGATGGAGCCGAAGAAGGTCTCGAGCGCGTCGACGCTCAGCGAACCGCCCAGCGCAGTCGCCTGATACAGCCGCAAGCCTCTGACGAAGAAGCCGGCGTGCTCAACGACGCGCCGCCCGTCGGGCAGGTGCCCCTCGATGCGGACCAGCGCGCTCAGCGGATTCGGCGTCGCGCCCGGCACGGCCAGGGGCCGCTCCGTCGCCGTGCCGCCGACATTGCCAACGGCTGCGGCGCGCAGCGCGGTGAGCGCGGGCGTGACGCGCGACGGCTCCGTGACATCGACAAAGCTCAACGAAAACACCGTGCCGGCGGCGTCGCACGAATGCATCTGCATGTCCATCTCGGCGCCGCCGAGGCGAACCTGCCGTGCGTGTCGGTCCGGCCGACATGGAAAGAGCGCGCTGGCGCCGCTGCCCTCGGGCCTTGTCTCGCGCCAGTTGAGCGCCGGCGTGCAGGCGACCAGCGTCGCCAGGACGGCTACCGAGGACAAACGTCGAGCCAGCGTCATGACCCGCGATTTTCCCCGATGGCAGCGGCGGCCCGGCTACCCAAAATGGAGCCATGGCCGATATGTCGTCAACATCCGATCGCTCCGCGACGAGCAACTCGCCGCAGGCCCTCTGCGGTATTCGCGTTCTCGACCTGTCGCGGGTGCTTGCCGGCCCGTGGTGCACGCAGGTTCTCGCCGATCTTGGCGCCGATGTCGTCAAGGTCGAGCGGCCGCCGGGCAACGATCACCCGGGCGGCGACGATACGCGCGGCTGGGGACCGCCTTTTCTGAAGGACGAAGCAGGCCGAGAGACCGCCGAGGCGGCGTACTACCTCGGCACCAATCGCAACAAGCGCTCCGTCACGATCGATATCGCCATAGCCGCTGGCGCCCGGCTCGTGCGAACGATGGCGGCGCAGTGCGACGTGCTGGTCGAAAACTTCAAGGTCGGCGACATGGCGCGGTTCGGGCTCGACGCGGCGTCGCTGATGGCTCTGAACCCACGCCTCGTCTACTGTTCCATCACCGGCTATGGCCAGACCGGCCCCTACCGCGAAAGGGCCGGTTACGACTATGCCGTTCAAGGGCTCGGCGGTCTGATGAGCGTGACCGGTCCGTCGCGCGCCGAGATTGCCGACGACGCACCCGGCGGCGGCCCGCAAAAGGTCGGCGTCGCCGTCGCCGATCTCTTCACCGGCATGTACGCGGTCACGGCCATCCTCGCCGCGCTGCGGCACCGCGACGCCACGGGGCACGGTCAGGCGATCGACATGGCCTTGCTGGATACCCAGGTCGCCATGCTCGCCAATCTGGGCGCGGGCTACCTCGCCACCGGCGTTGCGCCCCAGCGCGCCGGCAACGCGCACCAGAACATCGTGCCGTATCAGGTGTTCGAGGTTGCCGACGGGCATCTCATCCTGGCAGTCGGCAACGACGGCCAGTTCGCACGCTTTTGTGCGGTCGCCGGCTGCTCCGAATTGGCGACCGATGGGCGGTTCGCCGTCAACGCCGGACGGGTCCGCCATCGCCTGACACTAGTGCCGATCCTTGCCGACTTGCTGAAGAAGCGATCCCGCAGCGACTGGCTCGAAGCGCTCGAGAGGGCCAAGGTGCCATGCGGCCCGATCAACGATCTCGCCGACGTCTTTGCCGACCCGCAGGTCCGCTCGCGGGCCATGACGGTCGAATTGGCGCACCCGCTGGCCGGCCACGTGAACGTCGTCGCCAGCCCGCTGAAGCTGTCGCTGACCCCCGTGCAATATCGGCTTGCACCGCCGCTCCTGGGCGCCGACACCGACACGGTGCTGCGCGAGTTCGGCCTCGACGCCGTAGAGATCGCGAAACTGCGGGCAGCGAAGGCGATTTGACGAGCCAGCGCGGACTGAAGCGCGAAATTAGTGAACAAGTTGTCACATCTCGCAACTTTCTGCGACCGCTCATCCGCGTCGCAGCGCAAGCCACTGGCGCGGTTTCAGCCGGGCGCTGACACTTCTCGCTGAACGCGGCGCACCGGGAGACGCCGTGGCAAGCGTCGCTGCAGCCGGGCGCTGTCGGGGCGTCAGGCGCTTCGTGGCACGGCACGGCGCATCCCCGATCCGCAGAACACAGACCTCCTGACCATGTCCGAAGCCATCCGCTCCGTCGCCTCCGCTCGAGGCGACCCTGTCACGGCCGCCAGCACGACCGAAAGCGAGCGCTGGCACGACCTCGTTTCACAGGTCGGCTCGGAAATCGCCGCGCCGCTCACTGCCGCGCTCGAGCGCATTCACGTCCTCACGGCCACCGGCAAGATCGACCGCGCCGGCCTGCGCGCCTTGCGCGACGAGGTCGAGCAGGCACGCCAGGTCGGCATGATCGGCCAGCAGCTGACGCGTTTCGCTTCAGGCCGCGTACGCCAGTCTCACGAGGTGCTGCAACTCGAGGAAGTGCTGAAGAGCGTGCTGGCGTTGCGCAGCCGCGAGACGCAGGCGCGTGGCATCGCCTTGAAGCCGCATCTGAAATCGGCCCGCGTCATCGTCGATGGCTCGCTTCTGTTCAGCCTGCTCAACGCGACGCTCGACTGGTCGCTCGCCAACGCCCACGCGCACATCGAATTCACGATCGATTTCAAGACCTGGCCGGCGCACGCGCGGCTGACCTGTCGCTTCGCCCATCGCCCGGCCGATCAGCCCGACGAAAGCGTGACCTCGGCCGTCTTGCCGCGCCTCGACTCGTTGCACTGGCGCCTGATCGAGCAGACAGCGTGGACCATGGGCCTGATCGTCGAGCGCAAGGACGTGTCGGGCATCACCACGCTGGTGCTGGAGTTCCCGAAGACCGCCGGCGACGAGATGGAAGGGCTGTCGGCTTCCGAAGTGGACGATGTCTCGTCACAGTCGGGCAACTCGAAAGCGCTCGCCGGCAGCCATGTGCTGGTCGTCGCCTCGCGCCGTGAGGTGCGGGTGCTGATTCGCGACGCCTTGCGCAACATGAGCATGCTGGTCGACTTCGTCAGCTCGGTCGAGGAAGCGGCGAGCTTTTGCAAGGAAGGCCTGCCGCACGTGATCATCATCGAGTCGATCCAGCGCGGCGAACGCTTCGCTTCGTTTCGCGACGAGATCCTCTCCGAAGTGCCCGATTTCGTCTTCATCGAGATCCTCGAGCAGGGATCGACGTTCGAGATGTCGGGCACCAACGGGGCGGCCATGGCCCGCATTGGCCGCGATGTCGTGACCAGCTCGCTGCCGGCGGCCCTGATGTTCGAGCTCTCCCGTGGGCTTTGACTTCGCTCCGGGGGACGCCCGCCGCGGCGACGGCCGCTAGGCAAGCGCTAGGCAGCGTCGTCAGCGAGCGCGAACTCCGGCCACGGCAGCGCTGACGATGAGCAGGGCGGCGCCGCCGATCCAGACGGTCAGGGGCCGGCCGGTCGTTGCAACGAGAAGAAGCGTCGAGGCGAGCGGGGTCAGGTAGCTCAGGATGCCGATGGTGCGCGGGTCGCCGCGCTTGAGAGCCGCGTCCCACAGATAAAACGCGGCGCCGAGCGGGCCGAGGCCTGTCGCCACGACCAGCATCCAGTCGCGGGCCGACAGCTCGACCGCTGGCTCGAAAGCGACGTGGCAGAGCAGCGCCAGGATGCCCGAAACGAGCGCGAACAAGCCGACGACCGCGGTTGGAAAATGCGGCACGCGGCGCGTCAGCAGCGAATAGCTGGCCCAGATGAAGGCCGAGCCGAGCGCAGCGACGTAGCCCCAGGCGAAGCCGGCCGCCAGACCGTGGCCGCCGACGATCGCCATCGCCGCACCGACGAAGCCGGCGAGCGCCGCGCCGGTGTGCACCGCCCGCAACGCCAGGCGCGGCAGAAAGACCGGCGCCAGGACGACGATGAGCAGCGGCCACAAGTAGTTGACGAGATTGGCCTCGACCGGCGGCGCGCGCCGCAAGGCGATGAAGAGCAGGAAATGAAAGCCGAACAGACCGTAGACGCCGAGCAGCAGCGTCGATGCAGGTGCCCGCCATTGCCGGGCCAGCGGCCACGCCGGCACGCTGCCGATGACCAGCGCGAGCCCCGTAAGCAGGAAGGGTGGCACGCGGGCCAGGGCAACGCCGAGCGAAGCCAGCGTCGACCACAGCGCGATCGCGCCGAGCGCCAGGACGACCGCATTCATCGCCGGCAACGGCCGACGAACCAACGCCTCAGCCCCGGTGCCAGACCGAGAACAGGAACCAGATCGCCAGCGCGATCAGCACCGCGCGGACCGGATTGGTTCCGGGACTGAGCAATGACGACCATTCGAATTCGTCGTCGGTACGCGCCCCGTCGCGACGGGCGTCGCGCTCCATGCCGGCGGCCCACTCGCGCTGCCGCGGCAGGTCGGCATCGATCGCGTCGAGCCGGCGCTTGATCACCTCGGCCGGTGGATGCTCGGCGTTCGCGCGCAACGTCGGCGCGAGCGCCTGTACCGCCGCATTGGCATCGCGCAAGCTGGGAATTGCCAGCGTCGCGCCGCATTGCGCGCAGCTCATCGTCTCGCCCGGCGGCAATGCGGCGCCGCACGCGGCGCACTGCATGGCCTCCTGCCTGGGCTGGGCACTCGGCAAGGGATCGTGGCCGAGCATCTCTTCGGGATCGAGCGCGCGCGCCAACCGGGTGACGTCGATCAGGCTCGGAATGGAGTGGCAATAGGGACAGCGTTCGTCGTCGAGGCCGACGGCGGCGCCGCAGTTGACGCAGTCGATCCGGCCCTTGTCGCGCAGCAGGCGGTTGCGATCGACGCGCGTCATCGGCCGCAGCAAGCCTTTTTCCTCGAGGAATTCGGCGAAGGATTGATATGCACCATGCCGGCGCAGGCACTGCAGCTGCACCGATTGACCCCAGCGCGACTGGTTGTGCACGAGCGCCAGCTTGCCGGCGCAGCGCGGGCAGCTGACGCCCGGGTGCAGCGGCTCGTACGGCAGGTCGTAGGCCTCGGCCATGCGGCCGATCAGGTCGAGCATGCCGAGGCCGCTCAGGCGAGCCGTCTCCGTATCGTCGAACCAGACGAGATCGCAGCTGGGGCACATGTCGAGCTCGACGGTCGTGCCGTAGTGGCCGCCGAGGGCGACCCGGCGCATCGTTGCCCGGCAATTGCCGCAGGGGAGTGCCGGATCAGCCGCGACAGGGGGAGCGGCGGCGGGCGTCATGCGCGTTCAGGCCGCCGCAACGACGCCCGCCGCATGCGCCTGCTGGTCGGCGTGGTAGCTTGAGCGCACCAGCGCGCCGACGGCGGCGTGGCTGAAGCCCATGGCCGCTGCCTCGCGCTCGAACATCCGGAAGGTGTCGGGGTGGACATAGCGGCGCACCGGCAGGTGATGGCTGCTCGGCGCCAGGTACTGGCCGATCGTCAGCATGTCGATGCCGTGCGCGCGCATGTCGCGCATCACCTGCAGGATCTCGTCGTCGGTCTCGCCCAGGCCCACCATCACCCCGCTCTTGGTCGGCACGTGCGGCGCGAAGTCCTTGAAGCGCTTGAGCAGGTTGAGCGAGTAGGCGTAATCGGAGCCGGGCCGCGCTTCCTTGTAGAGGCGCGGCGCGGTCTCGAGGTTGTGGTTCATCACGTCGGGCGGCGCCGCCTTCAGGATCTCGAGGGCACGGTCCATGCGGCCGCGAAAGTCGGGGGTGAGGATCTCGATCTGCGTGCCGGGCGAAAGCTCGCGCGTCTTCTCGATGCAGGCGACGAAGTGGCCGGCGCCGCCGTCGCGCAGGTCGTCGCGATCGACGCTGGTGATGACAACGTACTTCAGCTTCAGCGCGGCGATCGTCTTGGCGAGGTTCATCGGCTCGTCGGCGTCGAGCGGGTCGGGCCGGCCGTGGCCGACATCGCAGAACGGGCAGCGCCGCGTGCATTTGTCGCCCATGATCATGAAGGTGGCGGTGCCGTTGCCGAAGCACTCGCCGATGTTCGGGCACGAAGCTTCCTCGCAAACGGTGTGCAGCTTGTGCTCGCGCAAGATCTGCTTGATCTCGTAGAAGCGGGTCGAAGGCGAACCAGCCTTGACGCGGATCCAGTCGGGCTTTTTCAGCACCTCACCGATCGGCATGATCTTGATCGGGATGCGCGAGGTCTTGTCGCCGGACTTCTGCTTTTGCGTCGGGTCGTAAAGATGAGGCGTCGTCATCGCGGGCTAAGTTGGCGGCCGAGCTCTGCGCCCAGCGTGGTTGCCACGTCGTCCCACGCGGCAGGAACGCCGATTGTAGAAAGATCGATCGTGCGCAGGCCGGCATGACCGCACGGATCGATGCCTTCGAACGGCCGCAGATCCATGGCGACGTTGAGCGCCGCACCGTGATACGTGCAGTGCCGGCTCACCTTGACACCGATTGCGGCGATCTTGCCGAAGCCGCTGAACTTCGAGTCCGCATCCGACGGCTCGTGCATGGCGTGGCCGAACGGATCGTCGAGCCGCACGTAGATGCCCGGCTCGCCACGCACCCGATGCCCCGTCACGCCGAGCGACTCGAGCGTCTTCAGCAGCGCCTGTTCGAGGCGAAAGACGTATTCCTTGACGTAGATGCCAAGGCGCCGCAGGTCGATCAGCGGGTAGGCGACCACTTGTCCCGGCCCGTGGTAGGTGACCTGGCCACCGCGGTCGGCTCGCACGACCGGAATCGATCGCACGTCGAGCAGATGCTCGGCGCGGCCGGCCACACCCTGTGTGTAGACGCCCGGGTGCTGGCAGAGCCAGAGCTCGTCGGCGGTGTCGGGCGTTCGCGCCGCGGTGAAGGCGCGCATCGCCTCGAAGACGAGGTCGTACGCGACCGTGCCCAGACGCTTGACGATCATCCGCCGTCGAGCGCCGCAGGCAGGCTCACAGCACGACCTTGACCATCGGATGCGTCGACAGCGTCCGGTACAGCTCGTCGAGCTGGTCGCGGCTGGTCGCGTTGACGGTGATGGTGACGCCGAGGTACTTCGAGCCGCTGCTCGGGCGCAGCTCGATCGAGGCGGCGTCGAAATCCGGGTCGAAGCGACGCGCGATCTCGGTCACGGCGTGAACGAAGCCTTCGGCGTTGAGGCCCATCACCTTGATCGGAAAGCGCGACGGGTATTCGATCAGCGATCGCTCGCGGGGAACGTCTTGCATCAGTGTGTCCATCGAGACCATCTAGGGGCGGCCGGCGCGAAAGCAAACGGCCGACGACTGGTCGGCGGCCTTCAGATCGAATAGCGCAGCTTGGCCTTCTGGTAGGCCTCGTAAAGCCTGGAATACACCGGCCCGGGCTTGCCTCGCAGCGCGCCGTGGCCGACGCCTTCACCGTCGAGCGTCGTCACCGGCAGCACCTCCTTGGTGGCGGAGCTGAGCAGCAGCTCATCGGCCGAGGAGACATCGGCCTCGGCGATCGGCCGCAGGTTGTAGGCGATGCCGCACTCTTCGCAAAGCTCCTTGATCAGGTCGACGCGAATGCCCTCGAGCACGTGCTCGCTCTTCGGCGGCCCGAGCAGTGCGCCCTCGTGCACGACCCAGACGTTCGAGGCCGATGCCTCGGTGAGAAAGCCGTCGCGGAACATGATGGTCTCGATGGCGTCGCGGTCGGCCGACATCTGCCGCGCCAGCACGTTGCCGAGGAGCGAGATGCTCTTGATGTCGCCGCGCTCCCAGCGGAAGTCGCGGGCGCTGATGCAGGCCACGCCGCGGTGCCGCTGCTCGCCGGTCGCCGCTTTCACAGGGTTCGCCATCATGAAGACGGTCGGCGCAACGCCGACCGGCATGACGTGGTCGCGCATTGCCACCCCGCGCGTGACCTGGAAATAGACGAGCTGGTCTTCGGCGCCGCCGTGCTCGTACAACGCCTGGATGAGCTTCCTGCTCCGCTCGAGCCACTGTTCGCGGTTGTGCGGGCTGTCAATGCGCAGCTTGGTCAGGCTGCGGTCGAGCCGCGCCATGTGTTCATCGAAGCGAAAGAGCTTCCTGCCATAGACGGGAACGACCTCGTAGATACCGTCGCCGAAGATGAAGCCACGGTCGAGCACCGATACCTTCGCTTCGTTCAGCGGCTGGTATTCGCCGTTCAGGTAGCACAGCGTGCCGGGAATGGTCGTCGTTGCTTGCATCGCGCCTCCGTCGGTTGGCGAGTGATCAGCTTACTACTTGATCCAGAGCCGGATGGCGTCCCAGGCGCGGCCGAAGATGCCGGCCATCTCGACCGGCTCCATGACGACGAGCGGCACATCCATCACCGGCGTGCCGGCCGCCGTCGCGACCTTGATCGAGCCGACGCGCTGGCCCTTCGTGAGCGGCGCAACCAGCGGGTCGGTGCGCTCGACCTTGGTCTGCAGCCTGGCGCCTTCACCTTTCGGCACGCTGACGAAAATCGCGCCCGCCGCGCCGAGCTTCGCGTCGGGCTGCTTGCCCTTCCAGACCGGGGTCGTCACGATCGCCTTGCCGTTGTCGAAGAGGCGCACCGTGTCGAAGGCCTGGAAGCCCCAGTTCAGGAGCTTCTGGCTTTCGTTGGCGCGCGCCTCCATCGACGTCGTGTGGAGCACCACCGTCATGACGCGGCGCTTGCCGGGTCCACTGGTCGCGCCGAGGTTCGGGAACTCGCGCTGCGCCGTCGCCAGCAGGCAATAGCCCGCCGCATCGGTGAAGCCGGTCTTCATGCCGTCGACGGTCGGGTCGCGGCGCAGCAGCAGGTTGCGGTTCGGCTGGGCGAGGTTGTCGTACTTGAATTCCTTGATCGAGTAGTACGGGAAGTACTCGGGGAAGTCGCGGATGATGTGTGTCGCCGTGATCGCCAGGTCGCGCGCCGAGCTGTAGTGGCCAGCCTCAGTCAGCCCCGTGACGTTCTTGAACGCGGTGTTCTTCAGGCCCATGGCCTGGGCCTGCCGGTTCATCATCGCAACGAAGTTGTCGACGCTGCCGGCCACGCCTTCGGCAAGTGCCACCGCCGCATCGTTGCCGCTCACCGAAATCAGGCCGCGCAGCAAGTCGTCGACCTTCGGGTGCATGGTGGTGTCGATGAACATCAGCGAGCCGCCGCCCTTCCTCTCGGCCCACGCCCTGAGCGACACCGGCAGCTCCTGCTGCAGGGTCAGCTTCTTGTCGCGCAGCGCCTGAAACACGACGTAGGCCGTCATCAGCTTGGTCAGCGAAGCCGGGTCGGTGTGCGCATCGGCGTTGCGCTCGGCCAGGGTCTGATTGGTCGTCAGGTCGAGCACGATGTAGCTCGTGGCTGCGACCTCCGGCGGCTGGGGTACCTGCGCGACGGCGAGCGCCGCAAGAGGCAGGGCAACGCACAGCGCGACGAAGCGCGCAAGGAAAGAGCGAGGGATCGGCATGGGAAGGTTCAGTGGGAGGAGAAGAGACGCTCAGACCGCATCGCGGCCGCGCAGTTCACGCAAGACGACGCTTTTGAGCAAGCCGAGTTGGCCGTGGAAGAAATGGCCGACGCCGGGAAAGACGATGACAGGCAGCGACAACGGCCGGGCCCAGGCGAGCGTCGATTCGAGCGGCACCAGTTCGTCGATGTCGCCGTGGATGACGATGCTGTCGGGCGGTACCGCCGGCACCTGCTTCTTTTCGGTCGACGGCGCCACCAGGACCAGGCGGTGTGGCTTGTCGCTGTCGCCCAGACGTGCCGCTGCCGCCGCCGCGATGTAGCCGCCGAACGAGAACCCCGCCAGCGCCAGCGGCAAAGCCGCGAACTCGATACGCCGGCGCGCCTCGTGGATGATGGCCAGCGCATCGTCGAGCTCGCCGCGACCATCGTCCCAAGTGCCTTCGGACGCGCCGACGCCGCGGAAGTTGAAGCGCAGGCTCGCCCACCCGACCTCGATGAAGGCACGGGCCAGGGTCTGCACCACCTTGTTGTCGAGCGTGCCACCGCCCTGCGGATGCGGATGGCAGATGACCGCGATGCCGATCGGCGCCGATTCCGGCCGGTCGAGCGCGCATTCGATCCTGCCGGCCGGCCCGGCGACCGACTCGCGGACCGTGCGTGGATTCATCGCTCTAGCGACCGACGTCGCGCGGCAGCAGGAGGCGCTCGACGACCTTGCCGCGTTTGAGATGCGAGTCGACGATCTCGTCGATGTCGGCATTGTCGACGTAGGTGTACCAGGTTCCTTCGGGGTAGACGACCGCCACCGGGCCACCGGCGCAGCGGTCCATGCAGCCGGCCTTGTTGACGCGCACGTGGCCGGGGCCGGCGAGCTTGTCGGCCTTGATGCGTGACTTGCAGTGATCGAAGCCGTTCCTGGCGCCGTGGTGGGCACAAGAGTTCTCGCCGTTTTCGCGATCGTTGAGACAGAAGAAGATGTGTCGCTGGTAGTAACTCATCGCGACGATTCTAGAAGCCCGAGCTGAGGCGCCGCGGTTCGCGCGCCGCCAACCGCGCGAGCAGATAGGTCAAGCCCGCATAGGGCCAGGCCCAGCCGACCCATTGCGCCGCGCCATGGAAGCGGATGAAGCGCCCTTGCTCCCAACCGCTCAGGCTTTCGGCGTAATAAGGATCGGCGGGTGCCTGGGCGACCAGCATCACGAGCGCCGTCAGCGCGATCAGGCCGAAGCCGGCGGCGACCCGGTTCGGCACGAGACTCAGCAATGCCGCTGCGGCCATGCCGACGAGCACGCCTTGCCCGGCGAAAGGGGTCACCCACGCGAGCGCGTGCTGCGGCCCGAAATTGAGCGCCGTCGACAACGTCGTCGTCGCGCACCCGAGCGCCGCCGCGCCCAAGACGAGCACGGCGCGCCGCCAGCCCGGCGTCGCGATCGTGAAGGCGACGAGGCAGGGCGCGAGCAGGCCGAGCACGATGATCGACAGCTCGCTCGCCGGCGCCAGGACCCCGGCTTCCGCCTGTTTCGTCGCGGCCGCCGCCCAGCCCGCGGTCCAGCCCTCGGCGGGCGTGCCCTCGAGCCAGTCGACGACGAGCGGCTGGATTCGGCCGAGCACGTGGCCCAGCCCGAACGGCACGGCAGTTGGAAAGAGCAGGCCGATCGGCCACAGGATGAGCATCGCCATGCCGCCGGCGCTGCGCGCCACGAACCAGCGCTCGCGTATCTTCTGCCAGCGCTCGATGCCGCCGCGCCAGTGCAACGCCACGCCGACGGCGACGCCGAGCATCGTGCCTAGCGCATTGAGGCCGAGATCGACGTTCGAAGAGACCCGCTGCGGCAGGTAGTTCTGCAGCGTCTCCATGGTCAGCGACAGGATCGTTCCGGCAGCCGACGCCATCCAGGCCGACGTGCCCGCTTGCCGACCGCCGCGCACCGTGGCGACGAACAGCAGAAAGCCGAGCGGCATGTAGCCGAGCAGGTTGGAGACGAGATCGAACCACGTCCACCAGTGCGGCCAGCCGAGCAGCATGAAGTCGAGCGGGCCGACACCCGGCACCCGCCAGCCGCTGAACGGATAGAGGCTGGCGTAGACGATCAGCGCGACGTACAGCCACGCCAGCGGCACGGCGGAGCTGCGGTGACGCATCAGCGCCCGCCGGGCCGCCGCCGGGCCGCTCCCAAGGTGGCCCGCGCCCCCTTGGGGGGCAGCGAACGAAGAGAGCGTGGGGGCAGCATTCCCTAGAAGGGCTTGACGACGACCAGGACGACGATCGCGGTAAAGAGCAGCACTGCCATCTCGTTGAAGACACGCAGCCAACGATCGGTGCGCACGTTGGCAAAGGCTTCGAACTTGCGCAGCAGCGAGCCGCACGCGTGGTGATAGCCGACGCCGACCAGCACGAGCGCGATCTTGGCGTGCAGCCAGTAGTTGTGCGGCCCCTTGCCCACGCCGTAGACCAGCCAGAGCACCAGGCCAAGAGCGATGGCCACGACCATTAGGCCGCTCGAAAAGCGATAGAGCTTTCGCGCCATCAGCAGCAGGCGCTCGCGCTCGGCGTGGCTGTCGGGCGCCACTTCGCGCAGGTTGATGAAGATGCGCGGCAGATAGAACAGCGCAGCGAACCAGCTGCTCACGAAGACGATATGGAGCGCCTTGACCCAGAGGAACGATGAAGCCATCGAGCGATTATCGGACGCCCTCTCCTTCCTGTGAGACGCGCCCTAGAATCGCCGCGTGCAAACCCCTCCGCCCTACCCGCACAGTCGGCCGCGCCGCCTTCGCCGCGAGGCCTGGAGCCGAGATCTGGTGCGCGAGTCGCGCCTGCACCCGAGCGATTTCATCTACCCGGTGTTCGTCCTCGATGGCCAAGGCAAGACACAGGACGTGAGCTCGATGCCCGGCGTGCAGCGCGTCTCGCTCGACCGCCTGTTGCCGATCGCCGAGCAATGCGTGGCGCTCGGCATTCCGGTGATGGCGCTCTTTCCAGTGCTCGAGCCGTCGCTGAAGAGCGAAGACGGCCGCGAAGCGCTGAATGCCAAAGGCTTGGTGCCGACCGTCGTGCGCGAGCTGAAGCAGCGCTTCCCCGAGCTCGGCGTGATGACCGACGTCGCTCTCGACCCGTTCACCACGCATGGCCAGGACGGCTTGCTCGACGCCACCGGCTACATCGTCAACGACGAGACCGTCGCCGTGCTCGCGAAGCAGGCCCTGGTGCAGGCCGAGGCCGGTGTCGACATCGTCGCGCCGAGCGACATGATGGACGGCCGCATCGGCGCGATTCGCGCCGCGCTCGAGGAGAGCGGCCACATCCACACGCGGATCATGGCTTACAGCGCAAAGTATGCGAGCGCCTTCTACGGCCCCTTTCGAGATGCCGTCGGCTCGGCCGCCCAACTCGGCAAGGGCAACAAGAAGGTCTACCAGATGGACCCCGGCAATAGCGACGAGGCCCTGCGCGAAGTGGCGCTCGACATCGCCGAGGGCGCCGACATGGTCATGGTCAAGCCGGGCATGCCGTACCTCGACATTGTCCGCCGCGTCAAGGACGAATTCCGCTTGCCGACCTTCGCTTACCAGGTGAGCGGCGAGTACGCGATGCTGAAGGCCGCGGCACAGAACGGCTGGCTCGATCACGACGCCGTCATGATGGAAGCGCTCGGTGCCTTCAAGCGCGCCGGCGCCGACGGCGTGCTCACCTATTTCGCTCTCGACGCCGCGCGCGCCTTGCGCGCGGCATAAATCGCGAATGCCGCAGGCACTGCGCGTCTTCCATATCGTCGGCGACCCGTTCGCCGAGCTCGCCTGAGCTCGACGCGTTCCGATTTCGCCTTCAGCCGGCGCGACATCGCGCTGCTGACGATCCTGACGATCGCCTGGGGCATCAACTGGCCGATCATGAAGGTCGGCGTAGCGGGCTTTCCGCCGCTCGCCTTTCGGGCCCTGTCGATGTGGCTCGGTCTTCCCGTGCTGTGGGCGGTCCTTCGCGTTCGCCGCGTTCCGTTCGTGATCGCGCGGCGCGACTGGCACGAGCTCGGCGTCCTCACCCTCACCAACATGGTCGTCTGGCACGTGCTCGCCATCCTCGCCGTGCAAGCCTTGTCGTCGGGCCGCGCCGCAATCCTTGGCTACACGATGCCGATCTTTTCGGCACTGTGGGGCGTTGCGCTGTTCGGCGAGCGCCTCAGGCCGCGCTTCGTGCTCGGCATCGTCGCCGCCGCCGTCGGCGTCACGCTGCTGCTCTGGCACGAGTTCGACAGCATTGCCGGCAAGCCGCTGGCAGCCGGCGGCATGCTCTTCGCCGCCGCGGTCTGGGCGCTCGGCACCCAGCAGATGCGGCGCACGACGATCGCCGCGCCGACGCTCGCCATCGTCTTCTGGATGACGCTGATCACCACGCTGGTGATGAGCGGTGCGACGATCGTCTTCGAGCGCGATCGCTGGACCGTGCCACCCGGCGTGACGCTGGCCTCGATCGCCTACAACGGTGTGCTGATCTTCGGCTTCGCGCAGCCGATCTGGCTGATCCTGGCGCGCAGCCTGCCGCCGATCGCGTCGAGCATGTCGGTGATGCTGATCCCCGTGCTCGGCACCGTCTCGGGCGCGTGGTGGCTGCACGAGCAGCTGCACTGGCAGGACGGGGCGGCGATGGTGCTCGTGCTCGTCGCCATCGCCTCAGTCATGTGGCCGAGTCGCGCGCGCCGGATCTGGCCGCTGCCCGAAACCTAGCGCGCGTACGGGTCGGCGAAGCCGAGGCCGACGACGAGCGCGCTTTCGCGCGCCTCCATCGCCTTCGCTTCGGCGGCACGTTCGTGATCGAAGCCCTGCGCATGCAGCGCGCCGTGCACGACGAGGTGCGCGTAGTGCGCCTCGAGGTCGAGCCCTTGCTCCTTCGCCTCGCGCTCGACCACCGGCGCGCACAGCACCACGTCGGCAACGAGGTGCGGCTTCGTCTCGTAGGCGAAGGTCAGCACGTTGGTCGCGTAATCCTTGGCGCGATATTGGCGATTCAGGGATCGGCCTTCGTCGGCGCCGACGACGCGCAGCGT
>JBDTIO010000193.1:0-4579 GCA_039936375.1 Caldimonas sp.
ATGGCGCGGCCACCGGCAGAGCGAAGGCGCTGCGCAGCGACGGCGCGACGGCCGCGGGCCCCGCCGCAGCCTCGAGGTCGACGCCGAGCGGCGCCGCGGCGAGCGGCTCGGCCCAGCGCCGCCATGCCTCGCGCCGCTGAGCGAGGCGCTCGGCGAGATGCGCGAAGCGGCGCGCGAAGGCGCCTTCCTCAAGAAGCACGGCAAGCACCGCACCGGCCGGCAGCGCCGCGCCGATGTGCTTCACGAAGCGGCCGTGGTGCTCGGCCTCGGGCGTCGCGGAAAGATCGAAGAGGACGATCGCGTGCGTCGTCGCTGCCGGCGGCGCCGGCACCGCGTCGTCCTCGCCGCCAAAGGCGACCGCGGGCGCGATCCACGGCGCAACGCGCGGCCCGAAGGCTTCGGCGAGCAGCGCTCGCAGGGCCAGCGCCGCCTGCGCGGAAAGCGTGCAGGCGTACGGATAGACCGCGACCTCGGCGGTCGCGCCGCGCTGCAGCCGCGCCAGGCGCTGGAAATACGGCGCGCCGAGCGGCAATGCGAAGCGTCGCGAACGCGCACGCGCCAGCGCCGCCGCGGCCAGCGCCAGCAGCAGGCGCGGCACGATGACGGCGACGACGAGCGTCGTCGCGAGCAGATGGATCCAGGCGGCGGCCGGCGCGCCGGTGCCCGGCTGCCCCGACGCCGATCGCATCGCCGCGAACGCGGCGGCGTCGGGCACGGCGATGCCGGTGAGCCACGAAGCCGGCGAGAGCAGCGTCGCGACCAGCGCGTGCGCCGTGTCGGCATCGAGGAAGGTGCTCTCCCAGGTGACGCGGTAGTCGAGCACCAGGCCGCGCGCGTAGAGCCCCGCGACGAGGCCGAGCGCGAGCACGGCGGCGCAAGCGTGCAGGAGCGCCTCGCTGCGCAGCACGGCCAGGCCGCGACTGCGCTCGAACCAGAGCGCGGCGCAGCGGCGCAGCGCGTACGCGCTGCCGCCTGCGGCCAGCGCGGGCAGGCGCCGGCGCTGGCGCAGCAGCGACTCGATGCCGCGCACGATCGGGCCGGGCCGGTACTCGAGGCCGGCGCGCGTGCGCCGCCGCACGGCGCACCAGACCGGCAGCACGAGCAGCAACACGTAGACGACGACGTTCCAGGCGAGCACGCCCCAGAGCGGCGGCGCCAGCAGGTTGATGCGCTGGCCAGCGCCGATGCTGTCGGCGACGAGGCCGACCGCGAAAGCGATCGCGGCGAGCAGCGGCAGCCAGGCGAGCGGCCGCACCGGCGCAGCGAGTATCTTCGCAAGGAGCGGCTCGCGCGGCGCCAGGCGCTGCAGCGCGTGGCGCGCGCGCTGGGCGACGAAGCCGCCGGCGTCCTTCTCGGCATCGGCCGCCTCGAGGGCGACGCGGTCAGCCCAGGCGCGATCGTCGTCGCTCCAGGTCGGCGCGGCCGGCTGCGCCGTCTCGAATGCCTCGAGGCAGGTGACGTCTTGCGCGCTGCGCTCGTCCATCATCGGCTCGCGGTCGGTGCGCTACGCGAGGGCGCCCGCAATCAGCCGCAGCGCTTCAATCATCGTCGTACGGTCAAACTTCATCGGCTGACCTCACCAGCCTGCGCTTATCGCGACGGTACCCGACGCCATGCGATGTCGCTGACGATGCAGACGCGAATCGCGGCCACTGCCTCGGACGAACCGGAAACTCAATTGCCCCTGATTCTCTTGACCAGGGCCGCGGCCGTGAGGAGCTCCAACTGAGCCTCCAATCGAATCACCCGGCCGGTGAGGTCTTCGATCTTTAGCTGCTGCAGCTTCATCCCTTCGGCCTGTCGGTTCACCTTGTCCTCGAGCTTGATCATCGAAGTGAGCGCACCCCAGACCTTGTCGGTGACTCCCATCAGGCGGCCTTGCGAGCCACCTGTTTCGCGGCCCTCGATTCCATGGCAGCGATCCGCTTGTTGCTCGCGTCGATGAAGTCAAGTGCGTCGTCGATCGCGGCGCCTGCCCGGTCGGCGGCGCCTTTGGCCGCGTTGGCGAGAGCACCCAACTCGGCGTCGGCGTCGGCCGACTCGTAGGCGAAGGCGCCGCGCCGCATCAACTCCGAAACCGGAAGGTCGAGCTTCTTGGCCTTGGCAGCAATCGCCTTCTTGTCTCGAGTCGTCGCCTGAACCACGATCCGCTGAACTGCCGCTGCCATATCGCTGCTCCTCAAGTGCCAAGGTGTACATGGACAGTGTATGGACATCGATGCCGTTTGTCAAAAACATCGAGGACGCCGGCGCCAATGCCGGGTCGCAAAGAAGGGCGCCTCCTCAGATCACTCGTATCCTTCCAGCAAAATGACTCGGGCGCCTGGCGCCGGGGGTCTGGCGCGCCGGGACCGCGGCAGCTCAGGCGAGTCGCTTTGCAAGTACTTGTCGCGGCTAGAATTTTCTGTGCCAAGCATGTCGATCTTCAGAAGAAATACGTTTACCCCCTCTTGGAGCAAGCTTTCGTCATCATGAGCCGTTCGAACCTGCGTGAGGCCCTCAGCGACGACGAATTTGATCGCCTAGCAGACTTTCTGGCGGCCTGCGGCCCGCAGGCGATGAGCCTCGAGTCGCTCGACGGCTTCTTTGCGGCGCTGATCTGCGGTCCAGACGTGGTGCTGCCAAGCGAATACCTGCCGCAGATCTGGGGCGACGACGCTTCGTTCGAAAGCGACGAGCAGGCCCATGAGATTTTCGGCCTGCTGATACGCCACTGGAACGCGATCTCCTCGGCGTTGCTCGGCGCCCTGGAGGTGCCCGACGTGTACCTGCCGGTGCTGCTCGAAGATGCTCAGGGCGTTGCTGGCGGGAATGCCTGGGCGCAGGGCTTTTTGCGCGGAGTCAGTGTCCGACCGGCGAGCTGGCGTGAACTGCTCGACAGCGACGAGCATGGCGGACCGATGCTGCCGATCATGGTGCTTGCGCACGAGCACGATGCCGATCCGCGGATGCGGCCCAAGCCGATCGCGCCCGACAAGCGCGAGGAGCTGCTGCAGCTGATGATCGTCAGCCTCACTGCGATCTATCGCTACTTCGAGCCGCATCGAGCCCGCGCCGCTGAGCCGAGTGATGACGCTTATGCGCCGCGTCGCAGGCGGGGGCCGAAGATCGGTCGCAACAGTCTTTGCCCGTGCGGGAGCGGGAAGAAGTACAAGCTGTGCTGCGGTGCGAACGCGCCGCAAGTGCACTGACGGCGCGATCAGCATGAACGACGACTACCTATCGCCAGAACCCAACGACGGGTCGGGCCTTCCGATGACGCCAATGGCCCGGCCTATACCCTCAGCGAGGACCGTCACGGCGTCCCACTGAGCTACGTCGCAGAGAAGCTGGACAGCGCGATAGAGGAGTTGCACAGCCACGCGTTGCGACATCCGAGCGAGCGCGACTCAATGATGCCCGTCATGTACTACCTGCTGGTCGCACATTTGGGGCTGCACAACATGCTGGGTAAAGCAAACGACCGCTCTTTGGCGCAGCGCTTGCTCACCGGCAGCGGCGAAGACCTACGGGCCTGGCTGCGCCTGGTCGCTCGTGAGGGCGATGTGCAGGGGCTGGCCGAACTCGAACGCGACGATCTGGAGCATCCACCCGACACTTGAATCGATTCACTGTTCCATTGCTCCCCGGCCCCGCCCTCGGCAGTCTGGACTCTGCAAGTGGGTGGCGAAAACATGTTGGCGCAGTCGCATCCAAGATGCAGATTGGACTTGGATCTTTGATCAATCACGAAGCGCGCAAGAGCGAGTCGAAGTGCTCGGCTAGAGTTTGGCCTCGAGGCCAGCGAGGCGCGGGCGGTCGCTGACGTTATCGACAAGAGCGCGCAAGGCGATGATCCTCACTGTCGGCTCCCCAACCGCGCTGCGCGCGCGATAAGTGGCCTCCAAGCCATCAATGACCCGCGCAGGGCTGACGAGACGCAACGCCCGCTGCGGATAGGTTGCCTTCGCCCGCAAATCGCTAAAACTTTCGGCCGATACGTATTGCTCGGTCGTCCCTGATCGCGAAGCCTGCGCGGCTTCTTCGGTCTGACAGACGTGTCCGCTTCCTAGCCGGCGACGCGCCTCTTTGCGCGATCCGATCCCGCATCCTTCGGGTTCGACGGCTCGACGCTCGTGTGGGTCGCCGAGGCGGCGTCACTCTCGCGGGCAGGAGGAGTCAAACTCCTGGCCTCCAGATCCCTGAGCACCCGGTCGTGCGTGATCGGTCGAAACCGGTCCCCCGGCTTCAGCAGCCCGCGCTCCTTCTGGAGAAACGCGAGGACCGTCGCCGCCGAATTCACCCAGTCGCGTCCACCGGTTTCGGCGAAGCCGGGCCCTCCGGTCGACCCGCGTTCGCCCAGCGCGTGATCCTTCGAATCCTTGCCCATCCAGAATCCGAGCATGACGCCGTTCTCGGCGTGTTCGGGCGGCCCCGGAACGAACAGGAGGAGCCACACATCGGAGGTTTTTCCGTCGGCGTTTGTCGCCGTTCCGGTCTTGCCGGCGATTTCGCCCGTTTCTTCGAACGGGAACGCCAGCGTCCGCTTCTTGCGCTCGTCGGGCTTCAACCTCCAGATCTCCTGGCCCAGAGGATCCAA
>JBDTIO010000194.1:0-6051 GCA_039936375.1 Caldimonas sp.
CACGGCCGATTTCATCATCCCCATCGCCGAGAAGACGCCGAGCTTTCGCGCCTCGTAGGTGCTCGTCGTGACGACGCCGCGGCCAACGTAGTCGCGCAGCGACTGGTAGACGAGCGCGCCGTCGGCCCGGCGCTGCGGCTGGTGGTCGCGGCCGCCGCCGATGACGACGGCGCGACCGCGCAGCTCGGGATAGCGCAGCAGCTCGACCGACGCATAGAACGCATCCATGTCGATGTGCGCGATGAGCCGGGCCATGGTGCGGGACTGTACGGGCCTAAGGGGTATCCGCTTAGCTCCAGTCATCCCAATACTACTGGATGCCCATCCAGTATATGCTCGCGTTTTGCTGAGGTCGATTTCTTCTGCACGACGTCCTCATACGTCACCGGTTGGGTAACGACGGCCTGCTGCAGCAAGCGATAGAACAGCATGCCTCGCGATGCCGAGGTGCGGCGGTTGAAGCGGAACACGAACTCGTTGAGGTAGGCGTCGAGATGCTCTGGCTGAACCGAGCCGTGGTGTGTGCGCAGGATCCAGCGCTTGATGAGCGAGGCCACCCGGTGCACGCCAGCCATCGACACGTGCGCGGGCACGTCCGAGAGGGGAATGACGGTGCACCGGTGCTCGTAGCCCAGCTCGACCTGCGCAGCAAGAACTACGGCATCGACGATCAGGGCCAGCTCGGATCGTGCGTCGGCCACGGCACCGAAGGTGCGTTTCGCAATTTGCTTACCCACGAGGCGGTGGCCGATTTCGCCGGCTCACGCCTAGGCCTGTACTACTGCGCTCGCGCCATCGAGCACGATACGGCGCAAGACGCCGGCGCCCAGATTCGCGATGGCGTGAAGGCCGCAGCCAACACCGGCGTGATGCCGGAAGCGCTTTGGCCCTATGTCGAAAGCAAGTTTGCGCAAAAGCCGCCCCGCTGCCTACGCCACGGCGACGGCACACAAGGCCGTCGAGTATCTGCGCGTCGACAACACCGCCTGGAACCAGATCAAGAGCGCCCTGACTAACTACGGCAACCTCATCATCTGCATCACGGCCTACGATTCTTTCGAGTCGGACCACACCGCCAAGACCGGCCAGATGACGATGCCAAGACAGCGAGAAGGTGGTCGGAGGCCACTGCATGTGTGCCCTGGGCTATACATCGAACCATCTTCGTTGCCAATTCGTGGTCGTCGAGTTGGGGCGACAAGGGTTTCTGCTACATGCCGAAGGCCTATTGCACGAACCCGAACCTGTCAAGCGACTGGTGGGTGTTGCGGCGCGCGTGAGGCGGAGCCGCAAGGGCTTTGGCGGCAGCCCAAGCTATTGCAAAGATTCGTGAGCCGGGCTAATGTTCGGCGCCGTGAGGAGCCGGTTCGCACGCGGCCTACAACAACATTGGAGTACCTGCATGTTGAATCATTCGCAATGGCTGAAGTTCGTCGTCGCTGGGGTGTGCAGCCTCGTGACCATCGCCGGATCGCAAGCCGCGACCAATATCCGAACGATTCAAAGTGCCGGGATTGCGCAACTGCGAAGCACGAGCACCGGTGCCGACGGTCTGCAGGCGCCTGAATTCGCCCCCACGTTTGCGAACGCGCCTAACCTCCAGGATGGGCCGGATGCCGCCGGCACCTCGGGCTCGGCACAAGCCAGCAATTCCTTGAAGCAAGCGCGCAAGCGCCATATCAACCGATCAATCGCTCGAGCCCGAGGCATCGGCGAATGGATCGTCGGCGAGGAGCGACAACAAGCGGGTGCGGCCCTGCTCAATAGCTTCGATGGGCTGACGATGCGCGATCAGCGCCTGGCAAACGGCGGCAACCAGTTCAGTGTCGAGCCGCCGGATCAGGGGCTCTGCGTCGGCAACGGCTTCGCCGTCGAATCGGTCAACGATGTGATTCGCGTCTTCGATCGACGCGGCAACCCGCTGTCGGGCGTGGTCGACCTGAACACCTTCTATGGCTACCCGGCCGCCATCAACCGCACCACGGGTTCCTTCGGTCCGTCGTTGACGGACCCGAGCTGCTACTACGACCCCCAGGTCAACCGCTTTTTCCACGTCATCCTCACGCTCGACACCGACCCGGCGACCGGCAACGAAACAGGCAGCAACCACCTCGACCTCGCAGTCAGCTCCAGCGGGGACCCGCGTGGCTCGTGGACGATCTACCGCCTGCCCGTGCAAGACGACGGAAGCCAGGGCACGCCTGTCCACACCGGCTGCCCTTGCCTTGGCGACTACCCGCATATCGGTGCCGACCAGAACGGCATCTTCCTCACCACCAACGAGTTTCCGTTCTCGGGCGGATTCAATGCGGCACAGATCTACGCGCTGTCGAAGAAGGACCTGGTGCGCGGTGCCGTGAACGTGACGGTCGTGCAGATCGACACCGGCGACCACCTGCTCGAGGGCAACCCGGGCTTTACCGTCTGGCCTGCTGTCGCCCCCGCCGGCGACTTCGAAACGGCCAACCGCGGTACCGAATATTTTCTGAGCTCGCTCGCCATATTCTCGAACTCGGGCAACGACAACCGCTTGCGCGTCTGGGCATTGGGCAACACCCGTTCGCTGAACACGAACAATCCCGACATCTCGCTCGTCGACAGCACTGTCCGGGTGCGCAACTACGGCGTGCCGCCGCTCTCGAATCAGAAAGCCGGCTCGACGCCCCTGGCCGATTGCATCAACGACCGGACCTTGGTCACGCCCTTCGGCGTCGGCTGCTGGACTTACCTTTTTGGCGGCAGCACGCCACCGCCCGCAGCCGTCGCACCTGAGCTCATAGACAGCAACGACTCGCGCATGCAGCAGGTGGTCTACGCGGGCGGCCGGCTTTATAGCGCGCTCGACACCGTCGTCAACGTGCAAGGCGGCCAGCAGGCGGGCATCGCCTATTACGCGATCCGTCCATTCGCCCAACACGGGTCGGTGATAGGCATCGTCGAAGCCCAGGGCAAGATCGGTGTGGCCGGCAATAACGTCAATTACCCGGCCATCGCGGCGCTGCGCGATGGCACCGGGGTCATCGCGTTCACACTGGTCGGCGCCGATCACTTCCCCTCGGCCGCTTACGTTCATCTGGGAGCCAACGGCCACGACGGCCCGATCCGGATCGCCGCCAATGGCAAAGGGCCCGACGACGGGTTCACCGGTTACGAAGCGTTCAATCCGGGGACGTCAAACAGCCGCTGGGGCGACTTCGGAGCCGCAGTCGTGGAAGGAAACAACATCTGGATCGCATCGGAGTACATCGGCCAGACCTGCACGCTGGCCCAGTACGTCGCGTCGCCTTTCGGCTCCTGCAATGGGACGCGGGTGACTTTGGGTAACTGGGGCACGCGCATCAGCCAAATCAAGCCTTGAACAGCGCGTCCGCGACGGTTGGATTCGAGGTGTGAGATCGAGCGCTGACCTGAGGACAGGTCAGCTTCACGAAGGAGAGGCGCCGGCGGCATGACTGCTACCGCGCCGGTACCGCGACACCGCGAGTTTGCGCAGATCCGGCCCCCTGGCCTCTCGCGTGGCTCATCGGCTGCGTCCGAAGACAGCGCGGCCGGCGAAACGGGCGCGATCGCCGAGGCGTTCTTCGATTCGCAGCGCTTCGTTCCACTTCGCCATGCGCTCACCGCGAGCAAACGAGCCGACCTTGAGCTGGCCGGTCTGCCAGCCGATCGCCAGGTGGACGATCGTCGTGTCCTCGGTTTCGCCAGAGCGGGCCGAGACGATTCCCGCGTAGCCGAGTGCCTGCGCCGCCTGCCAAGCTTCGAGCGTCTCGCTCAGCGTGCCGCGCTGGTTCGGCTTGAGCAGCACCGCGTTGGCGGCACCGCGCGCTGCCGCCTCGCGCACGAGTAGCGCATGCGACACCAGGAAGTCGTCGCCGACGACCTGCACACGGCCGCCGGCGGCTCGCGTGAACCGGGCGAAGCCCTCGGGGTCGTCCTCGGCGAGCGGGTCTTCGATCGAGACGATGGGATAGCGCTCGATCCAGCCCAGCAGCAGCGCAATAAGACCGTCGGAATCGAGCACGGACCCATCGAGTGCGAGCACGTAGCGGCCGCCTCGGCCGAACTCCGAGGCGGCGATGTCGAGGGCGATCGCCACCTGCTCGCCAGGCGAGAAACCGGCCCGCTCGATCGCCGCGACGAGGGTCTCGAGCGCCTGCTCGTTGCTCGCGAAGTCGGGCCACCAGCCACCTTCGTCGGCAACGCCCGCACGCGAGCCCTTCTCCTGCATCAGCAGGCCGGCGTGGCGGTAGACCTCGGCCGTCCATTCGAGCGCCTGGCGGAAGTTGCGCGCACCGGGGCAGACGATCATGAAGTCCTGGATGTCGACGCGGCGGCCGGCATGTGCACCGCCGCCAAAGATCTGAATCTGGGGCAGAGGCAGCAGCGTCGCCTCGGCCCCGCCGAGGTAGCGATAGAGCGGCAGGCCGAGCGACGCGGCAGCGGCATGCGCCGCCGCCATCGACACCGCGAGCGTGGCGTTGGCGCCGAGCCGGGTTTTCGCTGGTGTGCCGTCGAGCTCGATCAGGCGCCGGTCGAGCGCCGCCTGATCCTCGGCCGCAAAGCCGGCCAGGGCCTGCGCGATCTCGCCGTTGATGTGCGCGACCGCCTGCATCACGTCAAGGCCGCCGAACGGCGCCCCGCCGTCGCGCAGCTCCAGCGCCTCGCGCGCGCCCTTCGATGCGCCCGCCGGCACGATCGCCCGGCCGCTCGCGCCGTCTGCCAGCGTGATCTCGGCCTCGACCGTCGGCCGTCCGCGGCTGTCCCACACGCGCCGGGCGTGGACCTTGCGGATGGCGCGACCGCTCACGCGCCGATCGCCTTGCGCCAGGCGATGCGGACCTGGCGCAGGTTTGCCGGCGGAGCGAGCAGCAGCGAGCGTGCGACGCGACGAACGAGATCGCGCTCGGCCTCATCGGTGATGTACTCGACCGGCGACTTGCCGTCGACGCGGGCGAGCAGCAGGCCAGGCAGCAATGCCGCGGCGCGCCGCTCGAGCGTGGCGCGCGGCTCCCAGTCGACATCGTCGAGGTACGCGTCGGCGAGCGCGTCGAAGCAGGCCAGGAAGGCTGCGCTCGCCGGCGGATTCCACAGGCACTTGAGCAGCAAGTGGTTGAGGCAGAAGGCGACGTCGAATGCCGGGTCGCCCCACCAGGCGCATTCGGCATCGAGGAACAACGGGCCGTCGGGGCTGATGAGAATGTTCTTCGGGCTGACGTCGCCATGCACAAGAGCGACCCGGTGCGACCTCGTCTCCGCAACGAGCGCTTCCAGGGGCGCGCGCAGGTCGGCGTGGCGCTGCGCGGTGGCGAGCAGATAGGGCGCCAGGCGGATGTCGAAAAAGATCGCGTCGGTGTCGAACTGCGCCGCGAGCGTCGGTCGCGCCGCGGAAAAGGCGTGGATGCTCGCCAGCGTCTGGCCGACCGCGTGCGCCGTGCCCGTATTCGCTTCGCCCTTGCGCAGCGATGTCTTCCACAGGCGATATCGCGAAGGCGGCAGGTAGCTCATCACGAGCACGCCGAGCGCCGGGTGCTGGCCCAGTACTTCGGGCGCACAGCCCGGAGCGGCCAGGTTAGCCACCTGCATCCAGCGCGCCTCGTACAGATTGCGCTCGATCGGCGCTTGCCAGTCGGCCGCTACGCGCAACCTGGCCAGCGCGCGCTTGGCGCAGACCGGGCCGGCCGCGACATCGATGCGCCAGATGTCGGAAGACACGCCGCCGGTCATCGGCTCGCCGAGCAGCGGCTCGGCAACGGCCAGGCCGAGGTCGCGCAAGGCCTGCGCGAAGACGGCAGGCACCTCGACGGTCGCGCTTGCGGCCACCGGCTCACGAACGTTGATGGCCTGCCTCCACCAGCCGGACGAGCGCGTACAGCGCCTGGTTCGCCGGCGTCGCCACGCCGAGCTCGCGGCCTCGGCGAACGACAAAGCCGTTCAGGTGATCGATCTCGCTCGGCTTCTTGCGCGCCATGTCCTGGGCGGTCGACGAGAGCTGGGCCGGCATCGCCGCGGCGATCTTCTCCATCGCCTCGAGCGAAGGCGCGAGCGGCAGGT
>JBDTIO010000195.1:0-2790 GCA_039936375.1 Caldimonas sp.
GCCTCGGCCAGCTCGCGCTTCCAGTTGTCACGGCGGTTGATCGCCGGATCGTGCCAGTTGCTGATGACCGCAACGGGATCGGAAAGACGTGCATGCAGCGGAATGTCGAAGAAGTATTCGTCGACGAAGACGACCGGGTCGCCGGGCGCGCGCAGGCGCAACAGCGTGCGCGCGAGGGCGGTGTTGTCGCGATCGTAGGCGAGCGAGAAATAGGCGACGGCGCCGAGGCAGATCAGGGCCGCGATCGCCGCACTGATCGAGGCCCGGCGAAAGGCTCGGCCTCGGCCATCGGATGTTGCGCGTGCGACGGCGTCGGCAACGAGCGCGGCGAGCGGAAAGAGCACGGCCATGGCATAGCCGACCGGCTTCGATTGCGGGATCGAGAAGAAGCCCAGAACGACGACGAGCCAGATCCACATCAGCTGGCGCCAAAGGGTCGCCTCGGCCGTCTCGCCGGGGCGAGCGCGATAGCTCGAACGCAGCAACCACAGCGACCAGGGCAGAGCCAGCGCCGGCAAGGCGACGATGAAGAACCACCAAGGCTGGGCGTTGTTGAAGCCGCCGGCGGCAAAGCGCTCGAAGTGCTGGTACACGAAGAAGAAATGGGCGAAGCCAGGGTACTGCATCTGCACGGCGACGAACCACGGCGCGGTGACGAGAGCGAAGACCGCGAGGCCGATCGGCGAGAGCACGGCGAGGACAAAGCGCGACTGCCGCGTCGCGATCAGCCAGACAAGGACGACGAGCCCGGGCAGGACGATGCCGATCAAGCCCTTGGCGAGCACGCCCAGACCCGCCGCGGCCCAGGCCGCGACGATGGCGGCACGGTGCGGTTGCCGTTCGCGTGCACGCAGCGCCGCATCGGCGGCGAAAAGAATCGCCAGCGCCATGAAGCCGGCCACCAGCATGTCGAGGTTGGCGAACTGCGCGCCGGCGAAGAAAAATGGAACGGTGACGAGAACGAGGACACTCCAGCGCGCCACGCGCTCGCCGGCCCAGCGGCGCGAGACGACGTAGAGGCCGCCGGCGCCGAGGATTGCGCCGAGCAGCGGCGCCAGCCGCGCTGCGGCGGCGTTGACGCCGAAGACCTGCATCGACGCCGCGGTCAGCCAATAGAAGAGCGGTGGCTTGTGAAAGAAAGGCAATCCGTCTTCGGTCGGCACCAGCCAGTGGCCGGAACGGAGCATCTCCCAGGCGACGCCGACATAGCGACCTTCTTCCGGCAGGGTCAGCGGCCTGAGGCCGATCGAGAAGACAAGCCAGGCCAGTGCCGCCAACGCGGCCAGGCGCACCGCGTTGCCTGCCAGGCCGCCGGAAGTCGACGGCCGCGTCACCGCGAAGACGCTGCCGGGCGGCACAGCAGGGGCGCGAACAGGATCGCGCAGACGGTCCAGTCGATTGCCGCGGACCACATCGTCGCGCTCGCGAAGTGAGCGCCTTGCGTCATGCGCACGACGCTGAAGACGATGCCGGCGACGATGCCGATCGCGAGGCCGCTCCAGCGCCAGGCCGGACGCGCCGCTGCCCAGCCGGCGAAATAGAGCGACAGCAGCGCGTAGCCGCCGCCGGCGTGGCCGCTCGGCAGGCAGTGGCCGGCGCTTTGCCTCGTCGCCGCCCAAAACGGAGCGGCCGATCGGCGGCATAGCTGACGATGCCGCCGAGCTCGAGGATGTCGGAAGGACAGTGTTCGCTGGTCAGCAATTTCATGACATTAATGAGCAGCGGCCCGATCAGCATGGCGCAGCCTAACGTTAGCAGGACGGCGCGCCACGGGCGCAGCTGCGGGATGGCGTGAGCCATCGCCCACGCTGCGATGCTAACGGCCGCGACGAGGTCGGCAGGCTGCGCGCGGCGTGGTGGCCGACGATGTCGAGCCACGGCGAGGTGCGCCATGGGAAGCCGCCACTGATCGGGTCGAAGAAGGCGCTGGCGAGCGTCATGTCGAACGCGCTGTGCTGAAGCACCCAGGCCGCCGAGAAGAGCAACGCCGGCACGAGGCCGAGGTGCACGGTGGCGTAGTCGGCGAAGGAGATCGAAGGCTGACTTCGCGCCGGCACGTCGCCCCGATCCGGGTTTTCGACAGAGCCCTCGATCATGGCGAGACGCTATGCGTCGCTGCGTGCTCAGGCCGTGGCCACGGCGTGAAAATTCCGTTACCCGGACCTCTCGAAGTCGAGCGCGAAGGTCGTGCCGCGACCATTCGCGAGCGGCGAGCGCACCGACAGTCGCCAGCCCTGCAGGTCGCACATCCGCCGCGCGATGGCCAGGCCGAGGCCGCGCCGCGTCGCGGCCTGGGTATCGCCCTCGTCGGCGTCGGCGCGGTGGCCTTGATGAAAGCGCTCGAAGACGTGCGGCAGCGCCGCTGCCGCGATGCCCGGGCCGTCGTCGCTGAAGCTGAGGCCGCGCGCATCGCCTTCGATGCGCAGCGTCGCCGGCGCGGCATGCTCGATGGCGTTGCGCACGAGGTTGCGACAGACCGTGAGCAGGGCTTGCCGGTTGGCGACGATCGACGGCCCGCTGCCGATGGCGATGTCGATGCGCAAGTCGCGTTGCGCCGCGCGATCGGCGAGGGCGTCGCACACGGTACGAAGGCATTCGCGCAGCGCGATCGGGGCCACGCTTTCGGCGCGGCCGGCGCTCGAGGACAACGTCGATTCGGTCGTCGCGACGATGTCGTCGACCGAGGCGATGATGCGGTCGATGCGTTGCTGCGCTGCCGGCGCCAGCGTCGACTCGAGCGCGATCAGCTCGGCGTCGGTGCGGATCGTCGTCAGCGGCGTGCGGATCTCG
>JBDTIO010000196.1:0-8051 GCA_039936375.1 Caldimonas sp.
CCATCGACGACCGCACCGCGTACGGCCAAGGGGTCGCCGAGGAGTTCGCCAAGGCCGTCAAGGCTTCCGGTGGAGCGATTCAGGACACGCAATTCACCACCGACAAGGCAACCGACTTCACCGCCATTCTGACCGCGATCAAGGCGAAGAAGCCGGACATCATCTTCTTCGGCGGAATGGACGCCGTCGCCGGCCCGATGATCCGGCAGATGAAGCAGCTCGGCATCCACGCCAAGTTCATGGGTGGCGACGGTATCTGCTCGGCGGATCTGCCCAAGCTCGCCGGTGGCGCCATGGAAGACGGCCAGGTGATCTGCGCCGAAGCGGGCGGCGTCGACAAGTCCCAGCAGGCCGCGCTCGACAAGTGGAAGGCCGAATACAAGAAGAAGTTCGGCATCGACGTGCAGATTTACGCCCCGTATGTCTATGACTCCGTCGAACTGATGGCCGCGGCGATGGAAAAGGCTGGCTCGTCGGATCCCGCCAAGTATCTGCCCTTCCTCGCCAAGACGACCGGCTACAAGGGCGTGACCGGCATCATCTCGTTCGACGAGAAGGGCGACATCAAGAACGGCGCCCTGACGATGCACACCTACAAAGGCGACAAGGAAGAATCGTTGGGCGTCGTTCGCTGATCTCAGCGAATTCCAGCCCGTAAAAAAGGCGCCCTCGGGCGCCTTTTTCAATGTTCGTCCTCCGCGCCTTGGCGAAACGACGACGTGGCGACCTTACTTCGTCGCCTTGTAGTCGGCCTTGGCCTTGGTGTAGGTGTCCTTGGCGTCGGCCATCGTCTTCTCGTGGGCGGCCTTCGCGTTCTTCTTGCACTGATCCTCGGGATCGCCGCTCATGGTCTTGCACTGCGCCATGGCCGTCTTCTCGTCGGTCGATGCCTGTTTCTTGGCCATCTTGTAGTTGTCTTCGGCCTGGTTTTTCATCATCTTTGCGTCGGTCTCGGCGGCTTGGGCCGAGAACGCGAACGTGGCGGCGCACACGGCGGCGGCGGCAAGGGTTGCGAGCGTCTTCATCTCTAGTTTCCTTTGTGGTGGTTGAGTGGCGGGTCGGAGTTTCCGACCGCTTCCCGATTTTTGCAATCAGTCGGTTGCCCTTTGACGAAGGGAATTATTGACGGGCCCAGGCTCGATTTTCCGGGCGCGAAGCGGGTCGCGTGCTTGTCCGACAGGAGGCGCGGAAACGTCTGACACCAATTTGCCGCGCCACCTCGACTCGGCTTCGTGGCTCTGCCGGATGACATACTGCCGAGGGGTCGGACGGTTGATCGCCGCCCGGGTCACGACTCGACAACGTCAGGGAAAAATTCATGGCCGACGCGCCTGCACCGAACCAGGAAAGCGACAGCGAGAACAAGCAATCCGACAAGAAGATGCGCGAGCGCGTCGACAAGCTCATCGCGCAGACCGGCAGCCAAAGCCGCGGCGCCATCAACTTGGGCGGCAAGACGCTCGACTACCGTGTCGATGCCGCGTTCCTGCCCGTGGTCGCGGAAGGTTTCGATGGCGTACTTGACGAGCCGCAAGCCGCCGTGATGGCCACCAGCTACGCCCTCGAAGGAGTCGACTCGCGCGAGCGGCCGGTCTGCTTCGCATTCAACGGCGGGCCCGGGTCGGCCTCGATCTGGCTGCACCTCGGCGCCCTCGGGCCCAAGCGCGTGTCGACTCCCGACGACGCGAGCATGCCGAGCGCGCCCTTCGTCGTCGTCGACAACCCGCACAGCTGGTTCGAACATTTCGACCTTGTCTTCATCGATCCACCGCATACCGGATGGTCGACCAGCGCGAGCGTCGAAGCGAGAAAGAAGATGCTCTCCGTCGACGGCGACGTCACCGCCCTGACCGAGGTCATGCGGGTCTGGCTGACGCGTCACCGGCGCTGGAGTTCGCCCGTCTATCTCGCCGGCGAAAGTTACGGGACTACGCGCGGCGCGGCACTGGCCGACAAACTGCTCAGTTCGGGCGTCGCACTGGCCGGCCTGATCCTGATCTCGTGCGCGATGGATCTGCAGAGCATCGTCTTCGCACCGTCGAACGATTTGCCGTATTCGCTGTTCCTGCCGGCATTCGCCAACGTGTCGCAATATCACGGCCTCTTGAAAGGGCCGCTCGGCGCATCGCCCGAGGCGGCGCGCGCCGCCGCCGAAAGCTTCGTGGACGAAGACTACGTCGCCGCACTGCAGGCCGGTGCGCGCCTGAGCGACAAGCGTCGCGCCCGCGTCGCCCGCCGCATCGCCGAGCTCACCGGCCTGTCGCAGGGGTTGATCGAGGAAAAGAACCTGCGCATCGCCGACGGTACTTATTTCTTCGAGGCGCTGCGCTCCAGGGGGCGCATCGTCGGCCGGCTGGAGGCGCGCGCAACCGGCCCGATGGCGGCGAGCCGCACGCGCGAATGGGAGTTCGATCCTGGCATCGAAGCCATTGCCGCGCCCTACACGATGGCGGCGATGGCCTACTTCGGCGAGCACCTGGGCATGAGCACAGAGACGCGCTACGAGGTGCTGTCGCACGACGTGCACAAGAGCTGGAACTGGAATCGCGGCGACGACAAGGGCAACAGCTTCGCCAGTACCAGCCCCGATCTGGCGCGGGCCTTGCGGCGCAATCAGCACCTGAAAGTTTTCGTCGGTAGCGGTCGCTACGACCTCGGCACGCCCTACAGCGCGAGCGACTGGTCGTTGGCGCAGCTCGATGCTCCGGCCGACGTGCTGGCGCGCGTTCGTCACCACTACTACGACGCCGGCCACATGATGTACACACGCGAAGCCGACCTGATTCGACTGAAGGCGGACATCGCGGCCTGGCTCGACGCCTGATCGGGCGCTGGGCCGATGCTCTCGTTCGTCGTCCCGGCGCACAACGAGGAAGCGTCGGTCGGCGCAACCGTCGGCTCGATCGCCGCGACGTGCGCCGGCATCGTGCACGAGATCATCGTCGTCGACGACTGACTTCCGGGCGAGAGCTGCGCGCGTATTCAGCGCGTATTCAGGCTGGGAGCTGCTCCGAGCGAGCGTCAGCGTTGTCTTCGCTGGCCGCGCCGGCATTCGGGACCGCTCCCGACTCGGCATCTGATACGCGCCGTGCCGGCCCGACCGGGCCGGCAACGGCCACTAGCGGCAGGCGAGCAGAGGGGCCCAGAAAAAAGTGGGTCAGCCGCCTTGCTTCGCGCGCTTACCCGGATTCTTCTTGCGCGTCGATTTGCCGCGCTCGAGGCTGCGCTTCTGCCCCGTCGGCTTGGTTTGCGGAATCGGTTTCGCGGCCGCGCCGCCGTTGTCTCGCTTTGTCGTCATCGCCAGCTCCTGTTGAAGGCGATTCTCCCATGCCTGATCTGCAACTTCGCGTGACTCGCAGCGGCGAAGGCTGACTCCCGGGCGATCATCGTTTGCTCTGCATTCGTGCGCTGTCGAACAGACGAAATGCGAGGCCTCTACCTACTGTGCGAACACGTCTCGACGGTTCATGGCGCCTCAAGCGAATTGCTCGGCGTAGCCCTGCCGGGCGGTGCGGTAGCAGCCGCACGCGGCGGCCTCGAGCCCGGCGCGGTCGAGCACGGTCAGCACACCGCGCCGATATTCGATCAGCCGAGCCCCTTGCAGCATGCCGGCCGCGCGGGTCACGCCGACGCGACGAACGCCGAGCATGTGGGCCAGGAATTCGTGAGTCACGCGGAAGCGATCTGCATGGGCCCGGTCGTGGCTCATCAGGAGCCGGCGCGCCAGCCGTGGCCCGATCTGGTGGAAACGGGCGCAGGCGGCCGAAGCGGCCAGTTGCATCATCACCACATACGCATAGCGCTGCAGGCCGCGGCGCAGCGCCGAGCTTTGTTCCAGCTCGCCGCGAAAGGCGCGGTTGCGGATCCGCCAGGCCTTGCCAGGGCCCTGTACCACGGCATGCAGGGGCACGGAATCGACGCCCAGCACCAGCTGAATTCCGAGCATGCCTTCGCGACCCACCAAGCCGGCCTCGAGCATGGCCCGGCCGACCGTCGGCGTCAGCAGCGAAATGAAGCCGTCGACAGGAAAGTAGACGTGCCGGGTGACTTGCGCCGGTTCGCACAGGATGTCGGCGTAGACCAGTTCGACCGGTTCGCAAGCCGCGAGCAGGCGCAGTCGATCCTTGCGTGGAAGGATTTCGATGAGGTGATTTTCAGGGTCGGCCATGGGGGCTCGCATGCGCTCGGTGTTGCCGGGTAGGAACGGGATGCAGATCGCGCGAGTCTCGACGAATCCGCTGCCCTTCACTGTCTGCTATCGCACAGAGCGCCGCCTCAACTCTCGGCTGCCGGATAGGTGATATCCAGACCGTGAACATCGGCGAACGGCGTGATGCGGTGATTTTGAAGACGCTTGGCACTGACGATCTCGCAGCTTGCAAGGCCAGGCAGCACCAGTGCGTCCGCTATGAGCGAGCGATGGCAGTGCCACGGCACGGCCTCGACGCACATCAGCACGACCCGATCTCGTCGAGCCAGTTGAACTGCGGGCTGTGCCGCGAACGCGCTACGGTGCGAACGTCGACCAGTTGGCTGACGCCATGGGCAAAGAGAAGCGCGCTGAAATCGGCAATGGGACGGGTCGAATGGCCGACCGTGAGCACGCTGCAACCTTTCTCGTTCATCTTGCGTCGGCAGCCGCTTCGGTTCGGTCCGGCTCGACCTCGCTGATGAAGCGGTTCACGAAAGCTCGTCGCGGCGCTCTTTACGTTCCCAGCCGCACCGGAAGCAGGCGGTCGTACTCCGTCTTGACGACCGAATAACACTCGCAGGTCCGCTGTTCCAGGCCGTCGCGATCGAGCACCGTGATGCGGCCTCGCGTGTAGTGGATGAGGCCGGCCTTCTGCAGCTCAAGCGCGCCTTCGATCACGCCTTCTCGACGCACGCCTAGCATGTGGGCGATGAGCTCCTGGTCATCGCGAGTTCGTTGCCTTTCAAGCGATCCAGGCAGAGCAGCAGATCCCGACTGTAGTCTCGCCCGTGCCGTGCGTCCGCCAGCGTACAGACCGGCCGATGCTCGTCACGTAATTTATCGAAAAATATCCGTCGCGCCGTCGATTCGGCGTTGTCCAATCGGCGTTGACGAAACAACTCTGAGAAATCGAATGGGCTTGCTCACAATGGAACACGGCAAGGCCGCATATCGAGCCGACTTTGCCGTCTACGGCACGGCAGTCGCGGGGCTCGCTGCCTTCCTGGTACTCGCTGCTCCTTCGGGACAGCGGCTGGAGTCTGCCGTCGTCGTCGTTCTGGGCCTGGTCAGCTGGACGGTCGTCGAGTACCTGCTGCACCGCTTCGTGCTGCACGGGCTGGCGCCCTTCAAGCACTGGCACGAGGAGCATCACCAGCGCCCGACGGCGCTCATTTGTGCACCGACGATTCTCAGCGCCTCGCTGATTTTCGTGCTCGTCTTTCTGCCGGTGCTCGCCCTGGGCGGCCTGTGGCGTGCCTGTGCGCTGACTCTCGGGCTGCTGACCGGCTATCTGCTCTATGCCATCACCCATCACGCCACCCATCACTGGCAGGCCGAGAATGTCTGGCTCAAGCGGCGCAAGCGCTGGCACGCGCTGCACCACCACGGTGCCGGCCGGCGCGCCGGTTACGGCGTGACGAGCGGGTTCTGGGATTACGTCTTCGCCAGCACGCCGCCGTCGGCGGCGGATCGACGCAGGTGATGGCATCCGGAGCGAGAGCGCGCGCATCGCCACGGCGCTGAGCGCTGTGTCGTTTGCCATCGATCCGAAACACTGCATTTCATTTTCGGCGGCCTGAACGGCTGCGCACGTCTTTCGAGGCCGACGCAAGCGGAGCTTGGGGATTTGGAGTTACCGTTCGGGCATGACTCGCGCGTTATCCGCCCACTCCCGCACGGTTCCCTCCCCATCGGCGGCGCCATCGTCCGGCAGCCAGACCAAGTTCCGCGTTCTGTCGGCGCTGAGCTTTTCGCACTTTCTCAACGACATGACGCAGTCGACGATCCTGGCGATCTATCCGCTGCTCAAGGACAACTTCTCGCTCAGCTTCACCCAGATCGGCCTGATCACGCTGGTCTACCAGATCACCGCCTCGCTGATGCAGCCGCTGGTCGGCCGTTACACCGATGCCCATCCGTTGCCCTATTCGCTGGCGTTCGGAATGGGCTCGACCTTGCTCGGTCTTCTGGTGCTCGCCTTCGCGCCGAGCTTCGCGATCCTGCTGGTCGCCGCGGTCCTGGTCGGCACCGGCTCGGCCGTCTTTCATCCCGAGGCCTCGCGCATCGCCCGCTTCGCGTCGGGTGGCCAGCACGGCCTGGCGCAGTCGATCTTCCAGGTGGGCGGCAACGCCGGCAGCGCTGCCGGGCCGTTGATCGCGGCCGCGGTCGTGATCCCGTTCGGCCAGCGTTCGCTGGCCTGGCTGGCGATCGGTGCGCTGGTCGGCATCACCTTGTTGTGGCGCATCGGTACCTGGTACAAGCACAGCCACCTCGCGAGCGTGCTGTCGACGCCGACGCGCACCGACAACGCCGAGAGCAGCCTGCCGCGCAAGACCGTGAGCCGCGCCATCGCCGTGCTGCTCGTGCTTCTCTTCTCGAAGTACTTCTATCTCGCGAGCCTGTCGAGCTACTACACGTTCTATCTGATCTCGAAATTCCACACGACGATGGAAGCGGCGCAGATTCATCTCTTCGTCTTCCTGGCCTCGGTGGCCGCCGGCGGCTTGCTGGGCGGCCCGATCGGCGACCGGATCGGCAGGAAGCGCGTGATCTGGGCATCGATCCTCGGTGTGGCGCCTTTCACGCTGGCGCTGCCGCATCTGGATCTCGCCTGGACGACGGCCTTTACCGTGATCATCGGCTTCGTCATCGCCTCGGCGTTCTCGGCCATCCTGGTGTTCGCGCAGGACCTCATGCCGGGCAGGGTCGGCACGGTATCGGGGCTGTTCTTCGGCTTCGCGTTCGGCATGGGCGGTCTCGGCGCCGCGGTGCTCGGCGCCGTCGCCGACGCCCGCGGCATCGAGTACGTGTATGCGGCGTGCGCCTACCTGCCGTTGCTCGGGGTGCTCGCCGCGCTGCTGCCGGATCCGCCGTCGCGCCGTATCGCACCAAGTCGCGCATGAGCACCCCGGCAGAGTCGAGCCTGACACTGAGCTCGCTGGAGATCGCATCGATCGCCGACGCGCTCGCCATGGCCGCACCGCTCGCTGCCGTGCTCGGTGTCGTCGACCGCATCGCCATGCACCGAATCGGCACGATCGTCTTCAGCGCTTCGCTGTGTCGTGTCGATGCGATGGAAGTCGAGCGCATCTACTCGTCGCGGCCGCAGGCCTATGCGGTCGGCGTGCGCACGAACAAGCGGCAAACGGCCTGGGGCCGGCAGGTGCTGCAGGAGCAGAAGGTCTTCGTCGGCGAAGGCGCGCTCGAGATGGCGGCCGCCTTCGACGACAAGGAAGGCATGGCGAGCATCGGCGTGCGGTCGATCATCAACGTGCCGATCGTCGTGCAGGGTCGCTGCCTGGGCGTGCTGAATTTCGGTCGCGGCGTCGAGCGCGTCAGCCCGTCCGACGTGACGATCGCGCGTTTCCTGAGCCTCGCCGCGTGCCCGGCCTTCCTGGCTACGCCAGCCTGAGCTACTCGACCTTGATGTTCTGTTTGCGGATCGCGTCGGTCCAGCGAACGGTCTCGGCCTGCACCGTCGCCGCCAGTTGCTCCGGCGTGCCGCCGGCCGTGTCCATACCTTGAGCGGCGAGCTTTTCCTTCACGTCGGGGCAAGCGAGGGCGCGCCTGGTTGCGCCGATGAGCCTGGCGACGACGTCGGCCGGCGTGCCGGCCGGCACCATCAGCGCGTACCACGACACCGCCTCGAATTTCGGCACGCCTTGCTCGGCGATCGTCGGCAACTCGGGCATCAGCGGCGAGCGCTTCAGGCTGGCGACGCCGATCGCGCGCAGCGGCCGCTCCTGATGTGCGGCAGTACGATGTTCGGCCAGATGACGGCCGGGCGCTGGATCATGACCGCGGGCCTGGGCGGCATTGGCGGGCGCAGCCGCTGGCGGCGAGCTTCGCCGGTGGCACG
>JBDTIO010000197.1:0-5775 GCA_039936375.1 Caldimonas sp.
CGGCTGCATCAGCCAGCTGCGCAAGGCGCGGCTGCCCATGCCGGTGCAGCAGCGATCGAGCGTCGAGAGCAGCGTCGGCGCGTCCTGGCCGCGCAGGGTGCGGGTGAGTTCGAGGTTGCGATGAGTCGTGGGCGGCAGGTCGATCAGGTCGCTGGCGCGATGCATCACGAGCCGATGCACGTGCGCCAGCGCCCGGCCCTGCGTGTGCTCGGCGTAGCTGAGCAGCGCGGCGGCGGCGGCGTGTGCAGCGAAGTGGTTCTCGGCGCCGAAGCCCGCCAGCGTGGCGACGCGAAGCTGGGCGAGGAGCTTTCTCGCGCCGAGGGCGCTGTCGAACTGCCATTCTGGGCGGCGCGTCAGCGTGAGCGCGGCGGCGTCGCAGGAACTGGCGGGCAGATCGACCGCGACCAGGAGCTCGGCCGGTGCCAGCCGCGCGATCCAGCCGCAGAGCTCGGTTTCGCTGCATTCGGCCAGGCCGATCTCGCCGTTCGACAGCGCCGTCCAGGCCAGGCCGAAGGTCTTCTGCCGCTGCGCCACGGCGAGCAGCACGGCGTCGCTCTTGTCGGCCAGCAGGTCGCTTTCGGTCAGCGTGCCCGGCGTGACGATTCGCACCACCTTGCGCTCGACCGGGCCCTTGCCGGCGCCGACCTCGCCGACCTGCTCGCAGATGGCCACCGATTCGCCGAGCCGCACCAGCCGCGCCAGGTAGTTCTCGACCGCGTGCACCGGCACGCCGGCCATCGGGATCGGTGCGCCGTTGCTGGCGCCGCGTGCGGTCAGCGTGATGTCGAGAAGGCGCGCCGCCTTCTTCGCGTCGTCTAGGAAGAGCTCGTAGAAATCGCCCATCCGGTAGAAGAGGAGCGTCTCCGGGTGATCGGACTTGATGCGCAGGTACTGCGCCATCATGGGCGTATGCGCGGAAATCGGCGAACTTCCAAGTGCTTGATCAGACACGTATTTTTGAACGTAAGCTATTGATATTAATTGATAAAGCATCCTTTCCAGCCCATCCGCCCAAGTGAGGCGATCATCAGCAAGTGCGTGTCGCGCGCCGTTGGGTTCACTTCGAATCGGGCACTCGGCACCGCTGTCTCGCGCGGAGGAATCACCACCGCGATGGCGTCGTCGCGCGCGGCGATCGTCTGATACGTGGGCTCGCCATCGTAGGCGCCGTCGGCCGTGAGCTGCTCAATCGGCGGCTCGATCTGCTCGAGCAACGGCCCCACCTGCGCTGCGTCGTCCACGCCTTGACCTGTCAGCGCCGCCGCCACGATCTGGCCACTTTCGGCATCCACCGCCAGGTGGAGCTTGCACCAGGCGCGGCGCCCGCGCTGGCGGTGCCTTTCGAGCAGCCATTCGCCTGCGCCGTAGACCTTCAACCCGGTGCTGTCGATCAGCACGTGCAGCGGCCCCCTCGGCAGGGGGTCGCGTGCGATCGAAGTGAGCTGCGCGGCCCGGCCGCTGACCGTGCTGTGGTCGGGCACGACCAGCTCGTAGCTGAGCAACTCCACCACCGAGGCCACCAGGCCTTCGGCCTGGCGCAGCGGCAGCTTGAACGCAGCGCGTAGCATTAGGCAGGTCTGAATGGCGCTGTCGGAGTAGACGGCTTGGCCGCCCGGTGTTGATCGTCGCGTCGCCGCCCAGGCGGCGATCGCCGCGTCCGTGATCCACAACGTCAGGCTGCCGCGCCGGCGCAATCCCGCCTCGTACTCGCGCCAGTTCATGACCACGTGCCTGGTCTTCGGAATGTGATGCCGACCGGCGGCGTTGTGCTTGTGGGGCATGAAGGCTGCGCTGCCAATGTTGGAGGAGGCGATCATCCTACCGGGCGGCGGAGGCATCCATGCACCAATGCCGTGCATCGGCAGAACTCATCATGCCAGTCGTCATGCGCACAGCCGGGGGACCATAGATATGGCGGTGGCGGCGATCAAGGGCGGCGCAGTCGACGTCATCGAAAAGCCGATCGCTTTGCAAAAGCTCCTGCAGACGGTCAAGGGATGGGTCCACGCGGCTCCCGTTCCCATCGAGCGAGCGGCGGAGAGGGCGCTCGACAGGCCCGCTATGGCGCCGCTCCCAGCGATGCCGGGCGGTGGCGCACGCGCTGCGGCGGGCTCCACGCCGCGAGTGCAGTGCTTCGGCTTGGAGCGACCGCTGCGGGCCGCGCGCGAGGACTTCGAGAAAAGCTATTTCGAGTATCACCTGGCGCACAAGAACGGCAGCATGACTCGGGTGGCCGAGAAGACGGGGATTGTGCGAACGCATCTCTATCGCAAGCTGAAGCTACTCGGTTTCGACGTCTTGCGTACCCCGCGCATCGAGGATAAGAACGAGATGGCGGCCGATCGGTCCTCCGCCGACCAGCAGTCTTGAGCGCGCGTGCCTCCACAGATCCCTTTGAAAGCCGCCGAGTCACTACTGGGTCGCCGGGCAACTCTCCGGCGCTAGGCGCTGGTAAGCCACGACTCGTGTCCGAGGGTGTCCCTACTACGTAGAGCCCCTCTCTGGCAAGATCAGAGCAAGAAAAATATTTAATCTGTCGCGTGAGGCAAAACGTGAGGCGTTGAAATGTGGCGCTGACTGTGGAGATCCTTGTGGAAAACTGCGGGACATCTAACTGGGCTTGGCGTCGGCACTCGCGATGCGGGGGCTTGCCTTAAAAACAGGCACCAGTCGCGCAGACGACCACGAGATGCGAACCGAGCGACTAGAAATCGTCCTGACAGCCCTCGGAGGCTCTTTGCGACCTCTCCGCTGGCCTATAGAGTCGTTCGATGCAAACCGCGTCTCCGTTTCCTGTGGCGCGCATATTGGCCGTAGACGACTGTCCCGTACAGCGCGTGCTGATCTCGCGTCACCTCGAGGTCGCGGACTACCTTGTCGTCACCGTCGAGACGGGACAAGAAGCGTTAAGTGCGGCGCGCAAGGGAAGATTCGACGTCGTTGTTCTCGATGTCAACATTACCGGCATGGGGGGCCCAGAGATCGGCCGAGCATTGCGGGCCGATCCGGCAACCAGCGACTTGTTGATCGTCATGCACTCGACTGAGAGCGAGGCTGCGGTCCGAGAACGCTTCAGCGCGTTCGATGCATTCGTGTCAAAACCGGCTACGCCTAGACAACTCGCCGAACGGATCAACGAAGTGATCGCGAAAAGACGACGCCAGTCCATGAAGCTGCCGGATCCGCTCGACGAGCACCTCGTCTTCGGGTGAGCGGCACGAGGGCGCTGGGACCTGCTGGGCGAAGCAGCCGATGTACGCAGGGAGATCCCTGCACCCAGAGATCACACGCTGGTGCGCGCGGCCTCCCCGAGGTTGCTCAAAAGGCGATATGCCACTGTCGATTTCTGGAGCGGCGAACATCGTCGCGCTCCTCAAGCGGATTGGACTGGCCTCGCCCCACCTGAACTGTCAGGCGCGCCGTCGCCGGCGAATCCCGTAAGTACCGGAGTCGTCAGGTGAGCGCCATCAGCTTGCCGCGCTTTTGCGTGAGGTCGATGAATTGCTGCAGCGTGTGCAGCGCATCGCCGCCCGGACGAACGAACTCCAGACCGAGCCGAACGCCGCGTGCCTCCGCGCTGATCGTAGCCGCGTACTTTAGGCGCAAGTCGACGCTGAGTCGGGTTTCGGCGCCGAGCTCCATGCAAACACCGGTCATCAGGACGCCGACGTTCATGAGCGGCACGTCGTGCGGTAGGAAAAGGGCGCAGCCGCCGATGCTGACGCCGATAACACGCAGGGCGAATTCGAATTCAGGCATGTCCGGGTGGCGCAACCGCGCGACCGGTGTGTCGCGCGCTAACGGCCGCACCCGAAAGGCGTTACGTCGCTGGAAGCGAAACATCTTGCGAGGAAACGGGCAACCGAGGACGCTTGCCCGACTGCCGCGCAGGAGTACCAGATCATGCACGTCGAACTGGACCTTGACGTTGTCGATGTAGCCGACGACGACCGCCTCGCCCGAGTGCAACAGGGCTTGCATCGCCGGATCGCTCGGATCAGCGTTGAAGCCGAGCGTGCCGCGAGTACTGTCGATCGTCCAGATCGCGCTCGTGAAGACGCTGCCGTCGCTGCCATGCAGTTGGAGCAGGATGGAGCCGTCAACGAGTTGCTTGAGCAGTAGGCCGATCTCGCGCGGCGACGAGATCCGGAATTCTTCGTATCCGGGGCTGTTCGACATGGCGTCGAGGGGCGCCGGTCTGGTTTCCATCACTTTTCCTTCGACGATCGACGAGAGGGTGCGCAGCCGTTAGTGCAAAGTCTTTGGCCGCCCTGCGAGGATGTCGTCCAGGTCTTCGAGCCAGGGGTCGGCGAGACGGCGAATCTCAGCGTCGTTGACGAGGATTCCCTGCATCAGGCGCAACTTCAACTCCGCCTCGTCGGGCGCCAGCGGCTGGCCGGCGGCCGCATTCTTCAGCTGCGCTATCAGTAGAGTGCAAGCGCCTTCGAGCTTGACGACGTGATCCCAGTCCCCCGCGTGCGCCGCCCGGAGCATGTCCTGGCTCGCCTGCTCGATCGCTTCGTAGTACTTCAGCAGCATGGAAAAAGGCCGGTCGGAGATTCCAGCCCCCTCGTTCCTAATCATGCGATGGGCCACCTACGGTTATCGACCGCAAAAATCGAGTCTTTACATTGATAGGGCGGGCAAGCGTCTCGGCCGAGGCGTTGGCACACGGAGCGACAGCGAGTGAGTCTGAAGGCGAGTCATCTGTTTACGCGCGAGAGCGCGCAGAGGTTTACGCGCGAGAGCGCGCAGAGACGCTTCGGCTGTGTGCAGCAATGCTCGAGTGGCGACGCTCGTTCGCATCGAGTCTCGTCATACTCGGCGCTCACCTCGGAAGAACGCAGATGGCTTTGACCGACGAGCAGCTCTGGGCCCTTGTGCTTGGCGCGCAGATAGAGGTCGAAGACCTTGCTCTTGCCGCAAAGGCAGCGCATGCCGCCGCGACCGACTCGGGCGGTGCCTTGGATTCTCGGCGCAGGATGGATAGGGCCAAGGAAAAGCAAGACAGGCTTTTGCGTCAGTGGTATCTGCGCACCGTAACCAAGACCGAGCGCAGACCGGACGTTGCCTGAAGAAGTACCGGCGTCCCACGAGCCGAAACTAAAACGTCACGCGAGTTTCTTAATGCTCGTGGTCGCCGATTTCTGCGAATATTTGCCAGGCAGCCACGATATCGGCGACACGCAACAGTCGCCCGAAACGAAATCTCAGCAGTGAGTGGGACACCCATTGCGCCGCTCACTCAACTCTCTCAAAGAGATCGACGCCGAATACGAATTCGCTCAAAGCACGTCAGGTACCGAAGATCGGTGCGCGGCCGAAGTACACGCTATCGACGCGCGCCGTCCGAAAGACTCCTAGTCTTTTCCAATTCAGGTATGAGCCTGGAGCGGCCTGAGACCGACGACGCGAAGCGAGTCGATCCGTTGTAGACGACGAAAGTGTATTGGGGGCCCGGAATTGGGGTTCTCATACCGACCGTAGTGGCAGGCTGTGGGCATGTGGGCGAAGGTGCGGTCGGTGGGCAACGCGCAGCGTTGTCCATGGACTGCACCGGTGCGCATCAGCGCATCGTCCATATGTCCACAGCCTTCCCCCCCGCGGCCCGATCGATTTGCGGTTCAGCCCGTGCGTGCGGGAACGCGCCTGAACAGCGCCCCGCGGGCCTCATTGAGTTCCTCGGCGGCCTGCACATCGGTGAGCGCGCGGGCGAGCTTGTGGAGCTCTTCGAGTGCGATGCCCTCGCGCAGGTACTTCGCCGCGTCGGGCAGG
>JBDTIO010000198.1:0-13487 GCA_039936375.1 Caldimonas sp.
TGGCCCGCAGCCTCGCCAAGAAGCCGCAGCTCTTGCTCCTCGACGAGCCGCTCGGTGCCCTGGACCGCAAGCTTCGCGAAGAGACGCAGATCGAGCTTGCCAACATCATCCACGAGGTTGGCGTCACTTGCGTCATGGTCACGCACGATCAGGAAGAGGCGATGACCATGGCCACGCGCATCGCCGTGATGAGCGCCGGCCGCTTCCTTCAGGTCGGCGCGCCGTCCGACATCTATGAGACACCGAACAGCCGCTTCGTCGCCGACTTCATCGGCAACGTCAACCTGATGGATGGCGCGGTCGTCGAAGACGAAGCCGATCACGTCGTCGTCGACTGCGGCGACTGCCGGCATTGGATCGGCCACGGCATCACGGGCACGTTAGGCATGAAGGTCACGGTGGCATTGCGGCCGGAGAAAATTCGCATCCACTCCGAGCTGCCGCCTGGATCGGGAGCCGGCGCCGCGGCCTCGTTCAACCGGGTTCACGGCAAGATCAAGGATCTCGCCTACTTCGGCAGTTTCACCGTGTACCACCTGCAGCTGGCAAGCGGCCGCACCCTCAAGATCAGCCAGAGCAACAGCGAGCGGCAGACGGACGGCGCGCTGACCTGGGACGACGAAGCCTGGGCCAGCTGGGCGCCGCTGTCGCCGGTGGTGTTGACGCAATGAAACGGCTGCCGGGTTTTGCCTGGCTGCGCGGCCGAAGCGCCGTGATCGGCCTGCCCTACGCGTGGCTGCTCGTCTTCTTTCTCCTGCCCTTTCTCGTCGTTGCCAAGATCAGCGTCTCCGAGATGGAGACGACGACGATCAGCGACATCGTCACGTGGAAAGACGGCGCGATCGCCTTCAGCCTGAAATTCACGAACTACGCGTTGCTGCTGAGCGACGACCTCTACTTCACGACCTACGTGTCGAGCCTGAAATACGCGGCTGTGACCACCGTGCTGTGCCTGGGCATCGGCTACCCTTTTGCCTACTTCATGGCGCGCGCCCGCCGAACCGCCCAGCCGGCGCTGCTCATGCTCGTGATGCTGCCCTTCTGGACATCGTTCCTGCTGCGCGTCTACGCCTGGAAGGCACTGCTCACCGAGCATGGCCTCGCCGCAAACGCCATCGAATGGCTCGGCATCGACCGCGTGCTCGCTTGGGCCGGCCTGATTCCCGGACCGGGTCAATTGATGAACACGCCCTTCTCGCTGGTGCTCGGCATGACGTACACCTACCTGCCATTCATGATCCTGCCGCTCTACTCGAACCTGGCGAAGATGGACCTTCGCCTGCTCGAGGCCGCCTCCGATCTCGGCGCCACGGCGTGGACAACCTTCTGGTCGGTAACCGTGCCGCTCTCTCGCGCCGGCATCATTGCCGGGGCGATGCTTGTCTTCATTCCGTGCGTCGGCGAGTACGTCATTCCGGAGCTGCTCGGCGGCCCGCAGACACAGATGATCGGCCGCACGCTCTGGGACGAGTTCTTCAGCAACAACGACTGGCCGATGGCCTGCACCGTGGCCGTGGCGATGATCCTGCTCGTGATCGTTCCGGTTGCCGTCTTCAGCCGCTACCAGGCCGAAGCGACCGAGCGGCGCGTCGCATGAAGGCCGCTTCGTTCAATCGCGCGTTCGCGAGGAGCTGGCTCGGCCTCGGCTATGCCTTCCTCTACGTGCCGATCGTCGCCCTTGTCGTCTACTCGTTCAACGCCTCACCGATTCCCAACGAGTGGCGCGGCTTCACGCTGCGCTGGTACGCCGCGCTCGCGTCCGACGACGAGCTTCTGGCCGGGCTCGCGCTGTCGCTGAAGATCGCCTTCTCGACCGCCTGTGCGGCGATCGTCCTCGGCACCCTCGCGGCCTTCGCGATGACACGCTATCGACGCTTCTTCGGCAGCACGATCTTTGCCGGCATGGTCGCCGCGCCGCTGGTCATGCCCGAGGTGATCATCGGCCTGTCGCTGCTGCTGATGCTCGTCTCGCTGCAGCGGGCCACCGAAGCGGCGTTCGGTGTCGGCTTTCCCGAGCGCGGCATGCTGACGATCTGGCTCGGCCACCTGCTGCTCGGCATGGCCTACGCGACCGTCGTCGTCCGGGCTCGCCTGCAGACGCTCAACCCGCAGCTCGAGGAAGCAGCGATGGATCTCGGCGCCCGGCCCTGGCAGGTCTTCTGGCTCGTCACCTTGCCGATGATCAGCCAGGCGCTGCTGTCAGCGTTTCTTCTCACCTTCACGCTGTCGCTCGACGATGTCGTGCTCTCGGCATTCCTCTCGGGGCCCGGCGCGACGACCATGCCGCTGGTCATCTTCTCGCGGGCGCGGCTCGGCCTCAATCCGAGCGTCAATGCGGTGGCGACCCTCATCATCGGCGTTGTCGCGATCGGCGTTGCCGTCGCCAGCTTCGTCATCGCGCGGACCGAGCGGCGCCGCGCCGAAGATGTCGTTGCCGCCAACCGGGCCCTGTCTCCATGAGCTCGCCGGGCCGCCCCAAAGGCGAATCCGGCGCGCGTAGCAAGAAGGCACTCCAATGAACGCGACGAAGTCGATCCCCTGGTTGTCCTATCTGGCGCTCGCCGCGGCGATGGCCGTGGTCGGTGCCTACGTCGGCTTCTCGAAAGCGCTCGTCATCGTCTTTCCGATCTTCGTGCTCGCCTGGCTGCGCTTCGCCATCGCCGCCGTGGCGATGCTGCCGTGGCTGCGACGGCCGGCCGGCGAAGCACCACTCGATCGCCGCACTCGAGGCTTGCTCTTTCTTGAGTCCTTCTTCGGCAACTTCCTGTTCTCGGTCTGCATGCTGTTCGGCGTCGCGCACAGCTCGGCACTCGCCGCCGGCGTGATCATGGCGGCGATCCCGGCCGTCGTCGCCTTGCTCTCCTGGCTGATCCTGGGCGAACGCGTTCGCTGGCGCGTTGCCGCCGGCATCGCCTGCGCGATCGCCGGCATCGCGCTCGTCGCGCTGGCCCGCGACGACGACGGCGAGCTGGCCAGCGGATCGCTCGTCGGCAGCTTGCTGCTGTTCGGTGCGGTGACTTGCGAAGCGCTCTACGTCGTCATCGGCAAGAAGCTGTCGGCGTCGATCGGGCCCAAGCGCATCAGCGCCCTCATCAACGTCTGGGGCCTGGCCCTGATGACGCCGTTCGCCCTCTGGCAGTTGCCGAGCTTCGGCTATGCCTTCATTCCGACCTCGTCTTGGGTGCTGCTTGTCGTCTACGCGATCGCCGCAAGCGTGCTCACGGTCTGGCTGTGGATGACTGGCCTGAAGCACGTGGCCGCCGCCTCGGCCGGCATCTTTACCGTGTTCCTTCCGATCAGTGCTGCCGCGGTTGGCGTGCTCGTGTTCGGCGAGACCTTTACCGGCGCGCAGATCGGCGCCTTCGGACTGGCGCTGGCGGGCGTCGTTCTGGCAAGTTTCCCCGGCTCGCTGCGTCCGACGTCGAAAGAGTGGCCGGCCCCGCCGAGCTGATCCATCGCCTCGCGTCGTCGCTAGCGCTTTCGGGCCAGCGTCACGCCATCGCCGATCGGCACCATGGAAACATCGATGCGTTCATCGCCGTGGAGCTTGGTGTTCAGGGCTTGAAGCGCGATCGTGTCGGCATCGTCCGCCGGCCGGGCGACGGCGCCGCCCCAGAGCACGTTATCGATCGCGATCAGGCCGCCCGGCCGCAGCAAGGCGAGGCAGCGTTCATAGTAGGCGTCGTAGCTGCTCTTGTCGGCATCGATAAACGCGAATTCGAAGTGGCCCGCGTGACCGGCAGCCAGTTGCGCATCGAGCGTTTCGCGTGCCGGTGCCAGACGCAGGTCGATCTTGTGGGCGATGCCGGCCTGTTCCCAGAACGGCTTGCCGACGCGCGTATAGGCGTCGCTGACATCGCAGGCGAGCAGCGTTCCGTCGTCGGGCAACGCCAGCGCAACCGACAGCGCGCTGTAGCCGGTGAATACACCCACCTCGATAGCTCGCCGCGCGCCCATCAGGCGAACTAGCATGGCCATGAACTGCGCTTGCTCAGGGCCGATCTGCATGCCGGCATGGGCGTGGCTTCGCGTTGCTTCGCGCAGCGCCGTTTGCGCCGGATGCTCACGCACCGTGTGGGCAACGAGATACCCGTGCAGGGCATCGTCGATTATCGTTCTGCGATTGGCCATCGTTCTTCCTTCTTCTCTCGACTGGAATTCAGGCCGTCTCTGCGGCGTCGAAGTCGAGCTCGACACGGGCGCCATTCGGATCGTGGCAAAACAGTTGCCACGTGCCGGCACCGGCCTGACGGCGCAACGTATAGGCAATGCCTCTCGCATCGCAGCGCGCCTTCACGGCGGCGAGATCGCTCGCCGAGAACGCCATGTGGTCGATGACGCCGCCGCGCGGCTCTGGCATCGGCCGGTCGGCAACGACGTGCAGAACCGCCTGCCCCGACGCGTAGAGCCAGGCGCCGGGGAAACCGAGATCGGGACGTGGACCTTGCTCGAGCCCGAGCAGGCCGACGTAGAACTCCAGCGTGCGGTCCAGGTCTTCGGCCAGTACCGTGAAGTGGTTCATCGCATGGATCATCAATCTTCCCTTCAAGCTTCGACGGCCTCGCGTCGCCCCGGCACCATGAGCGTTTCGCGGGCCCGTCGCGAGACCTCGCGCGGCGCCAGGCTGTGCAGGCGGTGGTCGGACCAGACCTGGCGCCAGCGGCGTGCGCCCGGCGTGCCGTTGCGCAGGCCGAGCATATGCCGCGACACATGAGTCCACGGCTCACCCGCGGCAGCGACGCCGGCCATGTAGCCGACCATCCGGTCCTCGATCACGTCGCGATCCGCCTTCGGGCCGGCGCCGCCGAGGAAGCACGCATCCCACGACGTCATCGCGAAGGGATCGTGATAGGCGGCGCGGCCGACCATGACGCCATCGACGCAACCGAGCTGCGCCTGGATGTCGTCGCCGTGCGCGATGCCGCCGTTGACGACGAACGTCAGCGCCGGGAAATCACTCTTGAGGAGATGCACCGTCTCGTGGCGCAGCGGCGGCACCTCGCGGTTCTCCTTGGGGCTCAGGCCGTGCAGCCAGGCGTTGCGGGCATGAACGATGAAGACGGCGCAGCCGCCCGCTTCGCTGACGACGCCGACGAAGTCGCGCACGAAGGCGTAGTCCTCCAGGCGGTCGATGCCGATGCGATGCTTGACGGTCACCGGGATCGACACCGCGTCGCGCATCGCCTTGACGCCTTCGGCCACGAGCTGCGGCTCGGCCATGAGGCAGGCGCCGAACGCGCCGCGCTGCACCCGCTCGCTCGGACAGCCGCAGTTGAGGTTGATCTCGTCGTAGCCCCAGCGCTCGCCGAGCCTGGCACAGGCCGCCAGGTCCGCGGGTTCGCTGCCGCCGAGCTGCAACGCCAGCGGATGCTCCTCGGCGCCGAAACCGAGATGGCGCGACACGTCGCCGTGCAGCAGCGCGCCGGTCGCCACCATCTCGGTGTAGAGGCGCGTGCGTGTTGTCAGCAAGCGGTGGAAATGGCGGCAATGGCGATCCGTCCAGTCCATCATCGGGGCGACGGACAGGCGCCAGGGCGACGGTGCGGTCGCGGTCATCGCCGAATTGTGCCGTGCTGGTGCACGGCACGCTGCGACGCATCGTTCCTCGTGAATTGCCCCGATGCGGCGGCCCGATCGCGCGTGCTACCGTCGAATTCGAAACCGCGGCACGAGCCCGCAAGCAGCCTGGAGGCCTCCAATGAACCGTTTTTCCCGACGCGATTTCAATCGCCTAGCCGCTGGCGCCGCAGGCGTCGCTGCCATCGGCGCCCCTGCCCTCGCCCGCGCGCAAGCTAAAAAGATCAAGGTCGGCATGCTCCTGCCGCGTTCGGGCTACCTCGCCAAGATCGGTCAGTCATGCCAGATGGGCGCGGATATCTCGCCGGCACTCATCCGCCAGATGTACGGTGTCGACGTCGAGCTCATGAATGCTGATTTCGAGTCCAAGGTCGAAGAGGCGCGCTCGCGCGCCGAAAAGCTCATCGACGACGGCGCCAACGTTCTCGTCGGCGCCTTCGACTCGGGCGCCTCGGCGGCGATCGCGCAGGTGGCCGAGCAGCGGAAGATTCCCTTCGTCGTCAACATCGCGGCGGCGCCGCAGATCACCAAACAGGGCTACAAGTACGTCTTTCGCAATTTCCCGACGGCGCCGCAGCTGGTGACGAATGGGCTGGCTCTCTTTCGCGACCTGTTCCAGGCTACCGGGACGGCGCCGCGCAAAGCCGTCTTCATGCACGTGAACGATACCTTCGGCACGGCGATGACGGGCGGCATCCACGCCATCCTGCCGCACCTGAGCTACCTGCCATTCAAGATCGTCGAGGAAATCGGCTACGACCCGGCGGCGCTCGACCTCTCGGTCGAAGTGGCCAAGGCGAAGGCGAGCGGCGCCGATTTCGTGATGCTCGTCTGCCGCCTCAACGATGCCATCCTGCTCGTTCGGGAGATGGTCAAGCAGCGTTACAACCCGATGGGCGTCATCAGCCCCGGCTCGCCGGGGATGTACGAGGAAGCCTTCTACAAGACGCTCGGCAAGTACTCGAACTACTGCATTTCCAACGTCCCCTGGTACGACCCGAAGGCCAAGATCACGCTTGAGATCGAGGCGGCGATGAAAAAACAGTTCCCGAGCGAGAGTCTGTTGTTCAATGCCCTCAACGTCGGCTTCACGGTCGAGGCGATGATGGTCGTCGGCGATGCCTTCAAGCGCGCCGGCAGCACCGACGGGACGGCACTCGCCAACGCCCTGCGCAGCACGAACATCACCGAGCGGATGATGCTCGGCGGCCCGATCAAGTTCAGCGCCGAGGGGCAGAACGACGACATCGCCTCGGCCTGCATCCAGAACCTCGACGAGCGGCCGACGGTCGTCCTGCCGGCGAAGAGCGCCGAGCACAAGCCGGTGTTTCCGATGCCGGGCTGGGGCAAGGCCTGAGAGAGCCCGGCGGCGCATGCCCGTCGACGCCGTCATCAACATCGTCATCAGCGGGCTGCTGACCGGACTGGTCTATGGCCTGATGGCGCTCGGTCTGTCGGTGATCTACGGCGTCGTGCGGATCGTCAATTTCGCCCACGGCGAGATGATGACGATGGCGATGTACGCCACCGTCATTGGCTTCGCCGCGTGGCATGTCGATCCACTCTGGCTGCTGCTGCCGGTGGTGCTCGCCGCGTTCGTATTCGGCTACGTGCTGCAGCGCGTCGTCATCAATCCGTTCATCGATCGCCCGGAGCACTCACAGTTCATGCTCCTTCTCGCCGTCGCCCTGATACTGGTGAACGGCTTGCTGATCATCTTCGGTCCCGACGCGCGCAACGTCCAGGTCGACTACGCCCTCGACTCCTTCGCGATCGGGCCATTCATCATCGACAAAGTGCGCGTCATCTGCGCCATCGTCGCCCTCGTCGTCTGCGCGGTGCTGTTCGCCATCTTTCGCTACACTGCGTTCGGCAAGGCAATCCGAGCCTGCGCCGACAACCTGCTCGGCGCCCGCATCGTCGGCCTCAACGTGCCGCATCTCTACGCCCTGACCTTCGGCATCGGCAGCGCCTGCGTCGGCGCCGCCGGCGTCCTGATGACGCTGCTTGTCGACGTCACGCCGAACTCAGGCCCGAGCTACACGCTGCTCGCCTTCATCATCGTCATCATCGGCGGCCTCGGCTCGATGGTCGGCGCACTCGTTGGCGGCGTGCTCATCGGCGTTTCCGAGGCGGTCGCCGGTCTCATCATCACGCCATCGGCGAAGAGCATGCTGTCGTTCGCGCTGCTGATCGCGGTGCTTGCATTCCGGCCGCAAGGCCTCTTCGGTCGCCGGCTGTGACACCGACGACAGCGATGCGGCGCGGGAACTGCGGCCGATGAAAAGCCGCGTCGCGGCGATCTGGCGCGAGTCGCCCGCGCGCTCGCGCGGCGGCCTCTCGGTCCTGCTGGTGCTCCTTGCCCTGCTTCCGCTCGTCGCCGATCGCTACCTGCTGACAGTGATGATCGTCGTCCTGATGCTCGCTTACGTGGGCCAGGCGTGGAACATCATGATGGGATTCGCCGGTCAACTCTCTCTCGGCAACGCCCTCTTCGTCGGCCTGGGGGCCTATACCGCGGCGACCTTGTTCCAGTACTTCTCGGTCAGCCCGTGGCTGGGCATGCTCGTCGCCGTCGCCGTCTGCGTCGTCGCAGCGACCTTGATCGGCTGGCTGGCGTTTCGCTTCGGGATTTCGGGCACCTACTTCGCGCTGCTGACAATCGCCTTCGCCGAGTTCACGCGCATCGGCTTCGAGAACTTCCCGTGGGTCGGCGGCACGGCGGGCTTCTTCATCCGCGTCGCCCCGGGAGGCAGCAGTGACTGGCTCAACCTGCGCGGCGGTCCGCTAATGTTTTACTACGTCGCCCTCGGGCTGGCCGCGCTGGGATTCGCAGTGTCGGCGTGGCTACTGCATGGGCGCGCCGGCTACTACTTTCGGGCCATCCGCGACAACGAGGAGTCGGCGCGCGCGGCCGGCATCGACACCTTCCGCTACAAACTCTGCGCCGTGCAGATCTCCGGTGGCCTGACGGCGCTGGCGGGGGTGTTCTACGCCTTCTACTACAGCAATCTCTTTCCGGATCAGATCTTCAACATCTCGCGCTCGATCGAGATCGTGCTGGTGCCGATCATCGGCGGTATCGGCACCTTGTTCGGGCCGGTGCTCGGGGCGGCGATCCTGACGCTGCTGTCGGAGTCGCTCAATGCCGCGCTTCGTGCCTTTGGCGTCGACGTTCCCGGCGTCAAGCAGGTGCTTTATGGCGTGGTGCTCGGCATCTCCATCATGTTCATGCCGAACGGCGTCTGGCCGGGCATTGCCCGGCGGCTCGGCTTCGAGCGTCGAACGAAAGACGAACCGAGCTCGCGCGATGCTTGAGCTGATCGATATCTCGAAGAACTTCCGCGGCCTGAAGGCCGTCTCGGGCGCCTCGCTGCGTGTCGACCAGGGCGAGATCATCGCCCTCATCGGCCCCAATGGCGCGGGCAAGACGACGCTCTTCAACCTGGTGGCCGGCGTCTTCCCGCCGAGCGGCGGCCAGATCCTATTCGAAGGCCGCGACATCACCGGACTGCGCCCCGATCGAGCCTGCAACGCCGGCATCGGCCGTACCTTCCAGGTCGTCAAGCCGTTCGCCGACATGACGGTGGTCGAGAACGCGATGGTCGGCGGCTTTCACGGCACGCGCGACACCGAGCTTGCCCGCTCGAGGGCCGAAACCGCGCTCCGCTCCCTCGGCATGTGGGCACTCCGCGACCGCATCGCCGCCAGCTTGACCTTGCCCGACCGCAAGCGCCTCGAAGTGGCGCGCGCGCTGACGACCCAGCCCAAGCTGCTGCTGCTCGACGAGGTGATGGCCGGCCTTCGCCCGACCGAGACCGACGAGATGGTGAGGATCCTCCGCCAACTCAACGGCGAGCACGGCGTGACCATCCTGCTGATCGAGCACGTGATGCGCGCCGTTATGGCGCTGGCCCAGCGCGTCTACGTGTTGCACCACGGCGAGATCATCGCCGCGGGCACGCCTCGGGAGGTCACTCGCGATCCGCGCGTGCTCGAAAGCTATCTCGGCGCCGACGCGATTGCCTGAGATGTCATCGAAGCGGCGCCACGCCGGCAGGGCGATCGGATGATGATGATGCTTGAAGTGCGCGATCTCTCGGTGTTCTATGGCGACGCACAGGCGCTCGCTTCGGTGTCGCTCGATGTCGCCGAGGGCGAGATCGTCGCCATCATCGGCGCCAACGGCGCTGGCAAGACGTCGCTCATCCGCACCGTCGGCGGCGTGCTGGCGCCACGCCAAGGCAGTATCCGCTTCGAGGCGCGCGAGATCGCGGGCCAGCCGAGTCACCAAGTCTGCAATCTCGGCATCGGCCAGGTCGCCGAAGGCAGGCAGGTCTTCCCGAGCCTGACGGTGCTCGAGAACCTGCAGATCGGAGCCATGCTGCCGCGAGCCCGCGCCGGCGCGGAGCAAACGCTCGACCGCGTCTATGCGATGTTTCCGCGATTGCACGAGCGGCGGCAGCAATCCGCCGGCACGCTGTCGGGCGGCGAACAACAGATGCTGGCGATCGGCCGCTGCCTGATGGGCGCGCCGCGACTCATCATGTTCGACGAGCCTTCGCTGGGACTCGCCCCGGCGATCGTCAGCGACGTGCTGCGCGTGATCGAGCGGCTGAACCGTGACGACGGCATGACGGTGCTGCTGGTCGAGCAGAACGTCGCGGCTTCCTTGCGCCTTGCGCATCGTGCCTATGTCCTCGAGAACGGCAGCGTCGTGCTCGAAGGTCCCGGTGCGGCGCTGCTTGACGATCCGCGTGTTCGCGAGGCCTATCTGGGGCTGTAGCCGAACCGTCGCGGCCTGCGCGTGGCCGAGCGGGCGCCGCCCTCACCCACCGCGAAGTGGATCGCCTGCGGCCAACGGCACGAGACCGGAGGCGAGCCCGGATCACCTCTCGAGATTGGCGCTGCCGCGGCGTGTCTCAGGCGCGTGCCGCAGCCGTCGCAATGCCGCTGACAAAGCGCGGCCAGAGCCCTTGCGGCAGGTCGTGACCCATGCCTTCGATGAGGTCGAGCGTCGCGCCAGGAAGCCGAGCCGCCAAGTCGCGTCCCGCTGGCACGGGAATCAGCGGATCGGCGAGACCATGGATCACATGCGTCGGCCCGCGAAGACATCCGAGGAGCGCGGAGCGATCGCCATCGGCAGCGATGGCCACCATTTGCCGAGCCGTTCCCGCCGGCCGATACGAGCGCTTCACGGAGCGCGTGAAGCGCTCGCGCAACTCGTCTTTCGGCGTCGGGTATGCCGGGCTGCCGATCAGGCAGTAGAGTTCCACGTAGTGCTCGACGATGCTGGCCAGCTCGCCGGGATTCTTCGGCTTCGAAATCAGCGAGGCGCGCACCTTCAGCGAGGGACCCGGCAGGCGCCGGGCGCCGCTGCTCGTCATCATCAACGTCAGGCTTTTCAGCCGATCGGGATGGGCCGCTGCCAGGCGCTGCGCGATCATGCCGCCCATCGAGGCGCCGCAGACATGGGCGCGGGCGATGCCGAGCGCATCGAGCACGCCGACGCTGTCGGCCGCCATGTCGGCGAGTGTGTACGGGCTCTTCACCTTCATGCCGATCGCGTAGCGAATCGAGTCGAAGGCAAGGTTGGGGACGCCGGCCGCGTCGAGACTCTGGCTGAGGCCGATGTCGCGATTGTCGAAACGGATGACGCGAAATCCACGCTCGACCACCGAAGCGACGAAGCCCTCGGGCCAGGCGGTGAGTTGCATGCCGAGCCCCATGATCAGCAGCAGCGGCTCGGCTGCCGGCGAACCGTGATCCTCGACTTCGAGCCTGATGCCGTTGGCGCTGATCTGCATCTGCGCTCAGCCGGCGGCTGTTGCCGTCTCGGCGGGGCCCGTGCGGAAAAACCAGCGTCGAGCGCCGGACGCATCGAACGGCTGCCAGGCGCCGACCGGCTGGGCCAGCCGGTCGGCGACCGCGTAGAGCGCGAGCGGATTCATGCCCATGCCGACGTGGCTGGCGTGCACCTCGATGTTCTCGGCGATCGGACTGGGTTCGTTGAGGCTGCAACGCCACGACACGATGCCGTCGGTGCGCGAGTAGATCGAGGTCGTCGGCACCGGCGGCGGCTTGCGAATTTGCTCGATCGGCACCGGGTCGCCGACCTGCGTGCCGGTCAACCATTCGTAGACGCGCCAGGCGTTTGTCGCTTTGGGATGGCCGGTGAAGGGAGTTCCGAGCGTGATGACGCAGCGGGCCGACGACGGCAGCTCCTTGGCCATCTCGCGGGCGTACAGGCCACCGAGGCTCCAGCCGATGAGGCTGACCGGCTGGCCGGTGCGCTGCGACAGTGCCCGAATGTCGTCGGCGCAGCGCTGCAGAACGCCGCGCCGCGGTCCGAAGTTGAGCCCTTGTCCCCACGCCTGCGTGACGTAGCCCAGGCTTTGCAGAAGGCTGCGCAGCGGCCATGTCGTCAGGTCGTTGGCGCCCATGCCGGGAAACACCATCACCGGATGCCCATCGCCGCGCGGCAGGCTGCGCAGCCAGGGATAGGCGGCGAACATCGACAAATATTCGAGCGGTGCCCGGCCCTCGAGCAGCATTAGCAGCGGCCCCGGCGGGCGCGGAGCCGCTTGGGCGGAGCGAAGGGCGGAGGCGCGAGCGCTCGGTCTAGGCATGCGGCATTCGATGCGATGGGTTTGGTCGGGATGGTAGCGAGGTCTGCGCCATGGAAGCCCGAGCGAACGGCCTGACCGCACTGTCTCTCTGGCGACAGCCGCGCCCGGCGGTTCGCGCCCGATTCAGCGAGAGCGGCGCAACGCCAACGACTCGTTGGCAAGCAACGCGCCAACCACGAGCGTGCCGCCGACAAAGACATGAGGTGCTGGCGTCTCGGCAGCGCCAAGCCACGTCCAGGTCACACCGAAGATGATCTCGAGCAGCGAGAGCAAGGCGGCCTCCGGTGCGCTCAACACGCGCGCCGCAGCAACGGCGACGAGGCAAGGAATGGCCAGCTGGGCGACGCCGAGCAGGGCGAGCAGCGCGAGGTCGTGGCCGGACGTGGCCAATGGCAAGGCCGGCACGAATGTCACCGCGCAGCACAGGACGGCACCGATGAGGACTGCCGGCAGCAGATCGCCGCCACCTCGGTCGCCCTTTTGGATCACCGTCCAGTTCACCGCAGCGGCGACAGGCACCGCGGCGGCGACGCCGATGCCGACGATCTGCCGGGCCTCCGCGATGCCGAGCTCGTTGGCATACATCCAGGCGATGCCGATGCCGGCGACGCCGACCGCCACCCACGTCCGAATCGGCAATCGGTGGCCGAGCACCACCCGTGCGAAGAGCGCCGTCAGCAACGGCGCCGAAGCCATCGTCACCAGAACGTTGGCCACAGTCGTCAGGGTGATGGCCACCATGAAAGCGGTGAACATTACGGCCCAGCACGAGCCCGAGAGCCAGAGCGTCGCGCCGCCTGCACGCAGCGTCGCGATGAGCGGGGACCAGCCCCGCAGCCAGCCAAGCAGGACGACAAGCGCCACGGCGTTGAAAAAGCTGCGCCAGAACGTGGCCTCGAAGCTGCCGGCGCCGTGCAACCGGCGCGTGACGACGCCGGCCATGCTCCACATCAACGTGGCGATGACCATCGCGGCCACGGCGCGGCCGTGCGTGAGGCGGCCGAAAATCAACTCAGAAGTTGTGAAAGGAAGCGTCGCGAGCGGCGCACGGCAGGTTCATTCACGGCTCTCAGTAGTCACCCCGGGCGCTTCCCGGAGCCAGGTTGTCGAACTTCGTCAACGGCTTGAGGAAGGTAAGCCGGAAGGTGTCGGTGGGACCGTTGCGCTGCTTGGCGATGATGATCTCGGCGACGCCGGGCTCCTTGCTCGGCGTCGGACCTTCGAGCTTGTTGTAGTAGTCGTCGCGGTAGATGAACATGATGACGTCGGCATCCTGCTCGA
>JBDTIO010000199.1:0-5460 GCA_039936375.1 Caldimonas sp.
GACGCATGCCGCGCCCGCCGCCGCCGGCCGCCGCCTTCACCATGAGCGGCAGGCCGAGGCGCGCGGCCTCGCGGCGCAGCGTCGCGCGATCCTGCGCCGCGCCGTCGTAGCCGGGCAGCACCGGCACGCCGCTGGTGGCGAGGCGTTGCCGGGCCTCGGCCTTGTCGGCCATGGCGCGCATCGCCTCCGGCGGCGGCCCGATCCAGACGAGGCCAGCGGCGAGCACGGCTTCCGCGAAAGCGGCGCTCTCGCTCAGGAAACCGTAGCCCGGATGAACCGCGTCGGCGCCGCTTGCCCGTGCCGCGGCGACGATGCGATCGCCGCGCAGGTACGAATCGACAGCGCGCTCGCCGCCGATCGCAGCGACGCGGTCGCAGGCGCGAAGGTAGGGCGCGTGCCGGTCGACGTCGGAGGCGATGGCGACCGTTTCGATGCCGAGCCGGCGCGCCGTGCGGGCAATACGCACGACGATCTCGCCGCGGTTGGCGATGAGGATCCGACCCAGCATCAGCCGCGCGCCGGCAGCGTGTGCATGTACTTGGCGATGATGGAGAGCATCACCTCGTCGGCACCGCCGGCGATCGAGCCGAGCCGGCCGTCGCGGTAGTAGCGGGCCACCGGGTTCTCCCAGGTGTAGCCCATACCGCCCCAGTACTGCATGCAGGCGTCGGGCACGATGCGTCCGAGCCTGCACGCCTTCAGCTTGGCCATCGAGGCCCACTCGGTAACGTCGGCACCGGCCACGTATTTCTCGGTCGCCATGTAGACGAGCCCGCGCAGCGCTTCCACCTCGGTCTTCAACTCGGCGAGCTTGAAGTGGACGACCTGGTGGTCGAGCACGCTCTTGCCGAAGATCTGGCGCTCCCTCGCATAGTCGATGGTCGAGCGGATGCAGCCGGCTAGCGATTCGATGGCGTGCGCCGCGGCCCAGAGGCGCTCTTCCTGGAACTGCATCATCTGGTAGGTGAAGCCCATGCCTTCTTCACCGAGCCGGTTCGATTGCGGCACGCGCACGTCGTCGAAGTGGATGAGGCCGGTGTCGCTGGCCATCATGCCGATCTTGCGGATCTTCTTCGCGCGAGTGACGCCGGGCGTGTTCATCGGCAGCATGATCAGGCTCTTGTTCTTGTGGGCTGCGCCTTCGCCGGTGTTGGCGAGCAGGCACATCCAGTCGGCCTGCAGGCTGTTGGTGATCCACATCTTCGAGCCATTGATGACGTAGTCGCCGCCGTCCTTTCGCGCCGTCGTCTTGATGCTCGCCACGTCGGAGCCGGCGCCCGGCTCGGAGACGCCGATGCAACCGACCGCATCGCCGGCTATCGCGGGGACGAGGAACTCCTTGCAGAGGGCCTCCGAGCCGAAGCGCGCCAGCGCCGGCGTGCACATGTCGGTCTGCACGCCGATCGCCATCGGCACGCCGCCGCAGGCGATGTGCCCGAGCGTCTCGGCCATGACCACCGAATACGAATAGTCGAGGCCCATGCCGCCGTACTTCTCGGGCTTGGTGAGGCCGAGCAGGCCGAGCTTGCCGAGGCCCTTGAAGACCTCGTGCGCCGGGAACGCCTCGTCGGCTTCCCACTCGTCGACATGCGGGTTGATCTCGTCGTCGATGAAGCGCTTCAGGGTGCGCCGGATCTCTTCGTGTTCGTGCGTAACCAGCATGGGGTTCCTCTCAGGGGCGGGCAACGCCGAACTGCATCGGGTGAAGGGTGCGCCGCGCGGCCTCGTCGCAGACGGTGAGCGTGAGCGCGAGCACGCGGCGGGTATCGCGCGGGTCGATCAGGCCGTCGTCGAGCAAGCGGCCCGAGGTGTAGAAGGCGTCGCTCTGGCGCTCGAAGGTGGCGACGATCTTCGTCTTCAGCGCTGCGAGCTTCGCCTCGTCGACCGGCTCGCCTTTTCTCGCTGCACCCTCGCGCATGACGATCTCCATCGTGCCGGCGGCCTGCTCGGCGCCCATCACCGCCGTCTTCGCGGTCGGCCACGAGAAGACGAAGCGCGGATGAAAGCCGCGCCCGCACATGCCGTAGTTGCCGGCACCGAACGAGGCGCCGCATTGCACGGTGATCTGCGCCATCGTGGCGTTGGCAAGCGCCTGGATCTGCTTGGAGCCGTGCTTGATCATGCCGGCCCGCTCGGCCTCGGTGCCGACGATGAAGCCGGTTGTGTTCTGCAGCCAGACGATCGGCAAGCCCGCCTGCTCGCAGCTCTGGACGAAGTGCGTGACCTTCGTGCTGCCGGCTGGGTCGAGCGGACCGTTGTTGGTGACGATGCCGACGCGAAAGCCGGCGATCGCGGCGAAGCCGCAGACCGTCATCGGCCCGTAGTCGGCCTTGAACTCGAGGAATTCCGACGCGTCGGCGATGCGGGCGATGACCTGGCGCATCTCCACCGGCTTCTTCATGTCGGCGCCGAAGAGGTTAAGCAGGTCGTCGGCCGACGCGAGCGGCTCGGGGCCGTCGGGCCACGCGGCGCGCGGCTGCCAGCCGAGCGAAGCGATCAGCTCGCGCGCCGTGGCCAGGGCGCTCGCGTCGTCTTCGGCGACGTGCTCGGCCAGGCCCGAAACGCTCCCATGCATGTCAGCGCCGCCGAGCGCTTCATCGTTCGCGACCTCGCCGGTGGCCGCCTTCAACAGCGGCGGCCCGGCGAGAAAGGCGCGGCCGCGGCCGCGCACGATGATCACGTGATCCGAGAGGCCCGTCATGTAAGCGCCGCCCGCCGTCGACGAGCCGTGCACGACGGCGATCACCGGCAGGCCCGCGGCCGAGAGGCGCGCCCGGTTGTAGAAGGCGCTGCCGCCGTGGATGAATTGCTCGACGCGATAGGCCAGCAGATTGGCACCGGCCGATTCGACGAGGTGCACGAAGGGCAGCCTGTTCTCGAGCGCGATCGTCTGGGCGCGTTGCAGCTTCTCGAGGCCCATCGGCTGCAAGGCGCCGGCGTCGATGCCGGCGTCGTCGGCGACGAGCATCACGCGAACGCCAGAGACGACGCCGATGCCGGCGATGACGCCGCCGCCTGGCACCGAGCGTTCGGCGTTGTCGCTGTCGAGCAACCATCCGGCCATCGTCGAGAGCTCGAGGAAAGGAATGCCCGGGTCGAGCAGACGTGTCACGCGTTCGCGCGGCAACAGCTGGCCGCGTTTGGCGAAGAGCGGCGCCGCGCGTGCGCTGGCCTCGCGCGTTCGTGCTTCGAGTTCGCGCCAGCGCTCGACCAGGGCGAGCGAATGCGCACGGTTCGAAGCGATCGCTTCGTCGTTCGCATCGTGCGGCAACGGCAAGACGGGCATCAGCGATCCTTCAGCACGTTCGGCGTCGCCGCGAGATGAAAGCCGTCAAACGCCTGGGTCGTGCCGCCCGTTCCTACCTCTGGCCAGATCCGCTTGGCGTTCGGTGCCGCGCCGTCGACGCGCAGACACGCGCCCGAGATGAACGCGGCCGCCGGCGAGAGCAGGAAGACGATCGCCGCCGCCACCTCGCTTTCGGTGCCGAGGCGGCGCAGCGGCACCAATGCCTTCATGCCCCGAATGGTGTCGCGCATCTCGGGCGGGTAGCGGTCCAGGCCGCTCGAGGCGATCCAGCCAGGTGCCACGGCATTGACGCGCACCGGCGCCCATTCGAGTGCCGCCGTCTCGGTGAGGTTGAGCATCCCGGCGCGTGCTGCGCCCGAGTGACCCATGCCGGGCATGCCGTTCCACATGTCGGCAATGATGTTGACGATGGCGCCACCTCGCGGGCTGCCGATGCCGTCGTCATCGAGCATCCGCTGCGTGATGCATTCGCGCGCCATCAGGAAGCCGCCGGTGAGGTTGTTGCGCACGACCGCATCCCAGCCCTTGGCGCTGATCGCCGCGAGCGGCGACGGAAACTGGCCGCCGGCGTTGTTGACGAGCGCGTCGATGCGGCCGTGTTGCCGAAGAACCGCGGCGACGGTTGACTGCACGGCCGCTTCGTCTCGGATGTCGGCGACGTGCGCCGAGCAGACGCCGCCAACTGCTTCGATCTCCGCTTTCACCGCGTCCAGCTTTTCGATCGTGCGTCCGACGATCGCGACGCGCGCACCGAGCGCCGCGAGCTCGTGCGCCGTGCAGCGGCCGATGCCCGAGCCGCCGCCGGTGACGATGGCGACCTGCCCAGCGAACAGATCGGCGCGAAAGATCGACTGGTAGCTCGGCATTCGTCAGAGGAACAGGGGTGGAGCGGATTGTGGGTGAGTTTGGCGCGCCGGATAATCGGGTCGCACGAGGAGAAAGACGATGACGCACGCGATGATCTTCGACGCCGTTCGCACGCCGCGCGGCAAGGGCAAGAAGGACGGCAGCCTGCACGAGGTCAAGCCGGTCGACCTGCTCGCCGGCCTGCTCGTCAAGCTGCAAAAACGCCACGGCTTCGATCCGGCACAGCTCGACGATGTCGTGATGGGCGTCGTCTCGCCCGTCGGCGAGCAAGGCTCGGTGATCGCCAAGACGGCGGCGCTGAAGGCCGGCTGGGACGTCAAGGTCGCCGGCATGCAGATCAACCGCTTCTGCGCCTCGGGGCTCGAGGCGGTGAACATCGCGGCGCAGAAGGTCGCCAGCGGTTGGGAAGACATGGTTGTCGCCGGCGGTGTCGAGAGCATGTCGCGCGTCGCCATCGGCTCCGATGGCGGTGCCTGGGCGCAGGATCCGGCCACCAATATCGCCACCGGTTTCGTGCCGCAGGGCATCGGCGCCGACCTGATCGCCACGCTCGGCGGCTGGAGCCGCGACGACGTCGACCGCTACGCGCTCGGCTCACAGCAGCGCGCGGCGGCGGCGCAGGCGGCCGGGCACTTCGACCGTTCGGTGCTGAGCGTCGACGACGAGATCGGCCTCGTCGTGCTCGAACGCGACGAGTTCATCAAGCCGCGCACCACGCTCGAAGGCCTGGGCTCCTTGAAGGTCGCCTTCGCCGAGCTCGGCGCGATGGGCTTCGACGCCGTGGCGCTGGCGTGCTATCCACAGGTCGAGCGCATCGCGCACGTGCACACGGCGGGCAACTCGTCGGGCATCGTCGACGGTGCCGCGGCGGTGCTGATCGGCAGCGAGGCGAAAGGGCGCGAGATGGGGCTGGCACCGCGCGGCCGCATCGTCGCCACGGCGCTGTCGGGGGCCGACCCGACCATCATGCTGACCGGCCCGATGCCGGCGACGCGCAAGGTGCTGGCCAAAGCTGGCTTGACGATCGCCGAAATCGATCTCTTCGAGGTCAACGAGGCCTTCGCCGCGGTGCCGATGCGCTTTATTCGCGAGATGGGCGTGCCGGCCGAGAAGGTCAACGTCAACGGCGGTGCGATCGCCATGGGCCACCCGCTCGGCGCGACCGGCGCGATGCTCGTCGGCACGCTGCTCGATGAGCTCGAGCGGCGCTCGCTGAAGCGCGGCCTCGTCACGCTCTGCGTCGGCGGCGGCATGGGCATCGCGACGATCGTCGAGCGGGTCTGAAG
>JBDTIO010000200.1:0-3630 GCA_039936375.1 Caldimonas sp.
CCGGTGGGGTGCGGTCGTTGTGGGCGTTGCGCTCGAAGGCGTCGCCCAGCATGGTGTGAGGGGCGGGGATTTGTGCGGCTTCAGAAGAAGAAGCAGGTCCTTCGCTGGCGCTCAGGATGACAGTTCCATCAGGGACAGAGGCCGACGGGTGCAGCCCCGCGAAGAGGTCGAGTTGGTGGCCGGAGAGGAAACGCAACTGCGTCCAGCGGAAGATGTAGTCCATGATCGACTTGGCGTAGCCAATCTGCTCGTTGCCCGTCCAGCCCTGGGGTTCGAAGCGGGTGTGCGCGAACTTCTCGCACAACAGCTTCAACGGCACGCCGTGCTGCAGCGAGATCGAAATCGCCGTCGCGAAAGAATCCATCAGGCCAGCGATCGTCGAGCCTTCCTTGGCCATGCGGATGAAGAACTCGCCCGGCTGCCCGTTGGGGTAGAGGCCGATGGTCAGGTAGCCTTCGTGTCCGCCGATGGAGAACTTGTGCGTGACCGATGCGCGCTCGTTGGGCAGGCGATGGCGCATCGCGCGCGGCGGGGATTTGGCGTCGAGCGAGTCGGCGTTCTGGGTGCTGGAGTGGAGCATCGCGGCCAGTTGTGCTTCGAGCGTGGCGAGCTTCTGCTGAACGGACGAGAGATTCTGTGCCTGTTCGGAGAAAAGCAGGTCCTTCGCTTCGCTCAGGATGACAACTTCGGAGAGGGATGGGGTCGTGGACGACGAGGACGGCCTTGCGCCAGCGGACTCGGCGGCGGTAAGGATTTTGGTGCCCTTCTTTTCGTCCGAGGTTTGCGCGGAGACGTTGAGCGGCTGCGTGCCCTTCGACCCGTCGCGGTAGATGGCCACCGCCTTCAGGCCCAAGCGCCAGGCTTCCGTGTAGGCCTCGGCGATGTCGTCGACCGAGCAGTCGTTGGGCAGGTTGACCGTCTTAGAAATCGCCCCCGACAGGAACGGCTGCGCTGCCGCCATCATCTTGACGTGACCCGTCCAGGAGATCGAGCGCGTGCCCTTCGCCGGTTTGAAGGAGCAGTCGAAGACGGCCAGGTGCTCGGGCTTGATCGCAGGCGCGCCCTCGATGGTGCCCGTCGCGTCGATGTAGTTGACGATCCCCTCGACCTCCGCCTCCTTGTAGCCGAGCTTGAACAGCGCGCCGGGGACCGTATTGTTGACGATCTTGATCATGCCTCCACCGACCAGCTTCTTGTATTTCACCAGCGCCAGGTCGGGCTCGACGCCGGTCGTGTCGCAATCCATCATGAAGCCGATAGTGCCCGTCGGCGCAAGCACCGTGACCTGCGAGTTGCGGTAGCCGTGCTGCTCGCCCAGCGCGAGGGCGTCGTCCCAGGCGTTCTGCGAGGCGGCTTTGAGCTCCGCAAGCTGTGGTGCGACGAAGGGTTCGGCGCTGTTGTTGAGCGCGCGGTCGATGTTGTTGACCTCCGCGCGATGCATACGAATGACGTCGAGAAACGGCTCACGGTTGACGTAGAAGCCGGGGCAGGCACCAGCATTTTCTCCAGCGATTCCGCTCATTTTTTTATCCGTCTGCTGCGTGAGCGTCGTGGCAGCGCCCAGCGGCGGGCAGTCGGCCGCGATGCGTGCCGATTGCGCATAGGCGTCGCCGCACAGGATGCTCGTCACGCAGGCGGCGAAGGCGCGCCCGGCGTCCGAGTCGTAGGGCAGGCCGAAGTCCATCAGCAGCGCGCCGAGGTTCGCGTAGCCGAGGCCGAGCGGGCGGTAGTCGTGGCTGTTCCGCGCGATGTCTGCGGTGGGGTAGCTCGAGAGATCGACGAGGATCTCCTGGGCCATGAAGAAGATCTTGCACGCGTGCCGGTAGGCCTCGACGTCAAACGACTGCCGCCCGTCGCCGTCTTCGCGGAGGAACTTGATCAGGTTGACCGACGACAGGTTGCAGGCCGTGTCGTCGAGGAACATGTACTCGGAGCAGGGGTTCGACGCGTTGATCTTCCCGCTGTTCGGGCACGTGTGCCACTTGTTGATCGTCGAGTCGTACTGGACGCCCGGGTCCGCGCAGCCCCACGCCGCCGCGGCCACCTGGTTCCACATGTCCTTGGCTTCGTACGTGTCGCAGACCTCGCCGGTCGTGCGCATGATCGTCTGCCACTTGCCGCCCGCGAGCACGGCCTTCATGAAGTCGTCGGTCACGCGGATCGAGTTGTTCGAGTTCTGACCGGCGATGGTCTTGTACGCCTCGCCGTTGAAGTCGCTCGAGTAGCCACCGGCGATGAGCGCGTGGGCCTTCTTCTCTTCCTTGATCTTCCAGTTGATGAAATCGAGGATCTCCGGGTGGTCCATGTCGAGGCAGACCATCTTCGCGGCGCGCCGCGTGGTGCCGCCGGACTTGGTCGCGCCTGCGGCGCGATCGAAGACCTCGAGGAAGCTCATGAGGCCGCTCGACGTGCCGCCGCCGGAGAGCTTCTCCTGGCGACCGCGAATCTGGCTGAAGTTCGAGCCGGTGCCGGAGCCGTACTTGAAGAGGCGAGCCTCCGACTTCACGAGCTCGTAGATGCTCATGAGGTCGTCGTTCGCCGCCTGGATGAAGCATGCCGAGCACTGCGGGCGCTCGTAGGCGTTCTTGGTCTCGACCATGTGGCTCGGCGTGTTGCCCGACTGGCGCTGGGCGCTGTCCCACGCCCAGTTTCCGCCCGACCCGGTGATCCCGTACTGGGCCCAGAGCCCGCAGTTGAACCACACCGGCGAGTTGAACGCGCCGACCTGGTGGATCATCAGGAACGACAGCTCGGCTTCGAATGCGTCTGCGTCGGCCTTCGTGGCAAAATAGCCGGTGAACTTTTCACCGGCGTCGCGAATGGTGTGAGCGATGCGGTAGACGACCTGTCGCGCGCTCTTCTCGCCCTGCTTCGCGTCACCGTGGAGGCCGGCCTTGCGGAAGTACTTGGAGATGATGATGTCGGTCGCCAGCTGGCTCCACGTCGAAGGGATCTCGGCGCCTTCCATCTTGAAGACAATCGAGCCGTCCGGGTTCGTGATGACGCTGGAGCGGCGCTCGTAGACGAGCTCGCTCGCGGCGCCCGTCACCGAGTTGAGGCCGGGCGCGCCGTTCTCGAGGGGGTCGACACCAGGGCGCGTGAACATGCGCGTGACGGGAACACCGCGAGCGGCGCGGCTCGCCTTGTCACGGGCCGCGACTGGCGTGCCGTTCGTCTTCGACTTCGCCTTCGCGGCGGGCTGCGCGACGCTCGAGCGAGGGCCCTTGCTCGCGGGCCCGGCCGAGCTGGCGGACCTCGCGGTTCGGTTCTCGGGGCCGCTCGAGGTCTTGCTCCTCATGTTCTTGTCCGCATCCGTTCGTCCCATTCCAGAACCCGTGCCGAAAGACGTAGCCATTATGCGCCCTCCAATCCAATGCGATGACCGCCAAGGCCCCGCAGCCCCGAACGCCGTCATGCTCAGCTCGGCTGCGTCGTCGCGGGACCCAGCTCGAGGAAACGCCCCCGGACCAGCATCCTTTTCGCTTCGCGCGCGCAGCCGAATTCGTGAATCCCAACCACCCGTTCGCCCGACCCGTTCCCTCAGCCCCGCCGCGCCGCCGCGCCGGAGAATCGTCGACGCACCGCGTCAAGCTCCGCCGCGTTGCCCCGTGCCCGTCCCCATCACCCCAT
>JBDTIO010000201.1:0-2548 GCA_039936375.1 Caldimonas sp.
TAGCCCACCGAGGTCCGCCGATGCGGCGAAAGAACCGAATGAAACCATTGCTCGCCGCCGCTTTCGTGACCCTCTTCATGGCTGCCCTGCCGGCCCGGGCGAACCCGCAACTGGCGCAGAGCAAGAACTGCATGTCGTGCCACCAGATCGACTCCAAGCTGGTAGGGCCGGCCTACAAGGACGTGGCCGCCAAGTACGCCGGTCAACCCGATGCAGCGGCCAGGCTGGCGCAGAAAGTGATGAAGGGCGGTGCCGGTGTCTGGGGCCCGGTGCCGATGCCGGCCAATCCGCAGGTCAACGAAGCCGAGGCAAAGCAGCTCGTTCAGTGGATCCTGTCGTTGAAGTAGCGGCCAGCGCGCAGCGTCTTTCGGTCTCGCGCTTGCGCGGTGCCGCATGGGCCGTGTTGGCCCTGGCGATCTTCGCCGGCTGGTTCGTCGTGACGCGGCTCAGCGTCACCCGCGAGCTTCGCATCTGGGACATCCTGGCCCTGCGCTTCGGCGTCGGTGCGCTCGTCTTGCTGCCGGTGCTCGTTCTGCAGCGACGCAGCCTCTCGGCGCGACGCTGGCGCGAGGGCCTGCTGCTCTCGTTTCTCTGGGGCGTGCCGTTCGTGCTCTGCGTCGGACTCGGTTTGCAGCTCACGTCGGCCGAGCAGGCCTCGTCGGTGACGCCGGGGCTGATGCCCGTGTTCACCGGCCTCATCGCCTGGGCCTTCCTCGGCCAGCGGCCGGGTGCAACGCGCCTGGCCGGATACGTCGTGATCGCCGCAGGCGTCATCGGCATGCTCGGCGACCGGTGGCTGGCCGGATTGCGTCCCAACGGCGGCGGCCTGCTCCTGCTGCTGGCCGCGGCGGCCTTGTGGGCGATGTACACCTTGCGCATTCGCCGCGCCGACCTGAGCGCACCCGTCGCTGCCGCGTTCGTCTGCTTGTGGTCAGCCGTGCTCTATCTGCCGTTCTACCTGGGGTTCGACGTTTCGCGTCTCGGCTTCGCACCACTTCGCGAAGTGATGTGGCAGACCTTGTACCAGGGCGTGCTGATGAGCGGCGTCGCCATCTTTGCGTACAACCGCGCCGTCGCCCTGCTCGGCCCGACCACCGCAGCAGCGGTGTTCGGACTGGTTCCTGTCGTCGCCACGGCGGTGGCGATCCCGGTCCTCGGCGAAGTGCCCACGCCGATCGACGGCCTAGCGATCTGCGCCATCGCCATCGGCGTTGCGCTTGCCGCCGGCTTGGCCGCTCGCTCGTCTACGGCGCCTGCCCGATTGCCTCTCGCACCGCCGGCGTGAGCGCGAAGCGCTCGCCGCAGGTTGCGGCCAGCTCCTCGGCCCGGGCCAGGAAACGTTCGCGGCCTTCAGACGCGATGAACTGCATCGCCCCGCCTGTCCAGGCCGGAAAGCCGATGCCGAAGATCGAGCCGATGTTGGCCTCGTGCACGCTCGTCAGCACGCCTTCGGCGAGGCAGCGCGCCGTCTCGATCGACTGGCGATAGAGGAAGCGGCGCTTCAGCATTTCAATGTCGGCAAACCCTGCGCTCTCCCTTTCGAACGTCGTCTTCAGCCCGGGCCACAGCCGCTTCGGCTGCCCCGACGCGTAGTCGTAGAAGCCAGCGCCGCCGGCGCGGCCGGGCCGCTTCAGCTCCTTGACCATACGCTGGATCAATTGCTCGCCGGCCGAAGGCGATGGGCTCTTTCCTTCGGCGGCGAGATCGGCGCGGGCCTGATCCATGACATGGACCGACAGCGACAGCGATGTCTCGTCGATGACGGCGAGCGGCCCGACCGGCATCCCTGCGGCGAGCGCCGCGTGCTCGACCAGCGGCGCAGGGATTCCTTCGGCGATCATGGCGGCGCCTTCCATGACAAAAGTACCGAAGACACGGCTGGTGAAAAAACCGCGAGAGTCGTTGACGACGATCGGCGTCTTGCCGAGCGCGGCGACGTAGTCGTAGGCGCGGGCGATCGTCTCGTCGCTCGTTTGCCGACCGCGAATGATCTCGACGAGGCGCATCTTGTGCACCGGCGAGAAGAAGTGCAGGCCGACGAAGCGCTCGGGCGCCGCGCTCGCCGCGGCGAGGCCACTGATCGGCAACGTCGACGTGTTGCTCGCGAAGACGCCGCCGGGCGCCAGCAGCGGCTCGGTCTCGCGCGTCACCGCACCCTTGAGCTCGCGGTTCTCGAACACGGCCTCGATGATGAGATCGCAACCGTCGAGCGCGCGCACATCGGCCGCCGGGGTGACGAGACCGAGCAGCCTCGCTTCGCGGGCCGCGTCCATGCGGCCCTTGGCGACCTGCGGCCCGGTGATGCGGCGGATCGCCTCGACGCCCGCATTCGCCCTTTCGATCGACACGTCCTTCAGCACGCAGGCGATGCCGCGCGAGGCGTTGGCGTGGACGATGCCCGCGCCCATCATGCCGGCGCCAAGGACGCCGACCTTCTTCGGCTTCCAGGGTGCGAACCCGGCCGGCCGCGATTGGCCCGACTTGATGGCGTTCAGGTCGAAGAAGAACGCCTGGATCATGTTCTTCGTGGTCTGGCCGACCATGATCT
>JBDTIO010000202.1:0-7662 GCA_039936375.1 Caldimonas sp.
CAGCACCATGACGATCGGCTTGATCGCGAAAAGAACGTCATAGACATCGGTCGGCTCGATGTAGTGCACCCAGCCTGCGTAGAGGGTTCCCGCCATCGCGACGAAGATCCCCGACAGCGCAAACGCCAGACTCTTGTAGTACGTCGCATGGATGCCGATCATGTCGGCGGCTGCCTCGTTCTGGCGGATGCAGGCGAGCCCGAAGCCCAGGCGCGAACGCTCGGCCGCCATCACGACGACCAGCGTCACGACCAGCAGGCCCCACATCGCGAGATAGAAAAAGGACGCCTCGGCGCCGACGCCGCCACCCGTCGACGTCGCGAGTGGAATGTTCAACCCCATGCCGCCCCCGGTGAGGTCGGTGGCGGAGTTGGTCAGCTCGCGAAGAACCTCGGCCACCGCCAGACTCGCGATCGCGAAATAGTGACCGCGTAGACGCAGCAACACGGCTCCGAGCAGCATCGCGCCGGCGAACGCCAGACCGCCTGCCAACGCCAGCGCGACGATCAGTCCGCCGCCCTTGGCAAGCGTGACGCCACCGGCGTAAGCCCCCATGCCGAAGAAGCCCGCGGTCGCGAACGACGGATAGCCGGCCAGGCCGCCGATCACGTTCCATGAAACCGCCATCACGGCATACATGCACGCCGTCGTTCCGAGCCTCAGCGTGTAGGGCTCACCCGCAAATGGCAGGAGGCCGAGCAGCAAGACCCCAACGAACACCCATCCATCGGCACGGCGCTTCATTCGAAGCCTCGCTTGCCGAGAATGCCCTGCGGTCGGAAGATCAGGAACAGGATCAGCAACGCGAACGACAACGTCACTGCGTTCTCTGGCCCCAGGGCCAGGCCACCGAAACTCTCAACCAGCCCTAGCACGAGGCCGCCGAGCACCGCACCGGGAACGCTACCCAATCCGCCGAGCACGCAGACGACGAAAGCCTTGCCGAGGTACGAGAACTCCGACAGCGGCGAGATCGGGAAGATCAGCGCAAGCAGGACGCCGGCGCAGCCAGCCATGGCCGCACCGAGACCGAAGGCAACGGCATAAATCGACTTGACGCGCACACCCATCAGCATCGCGGCGTCGTGGTCGAGGCGCACCGCGATGATCGCCCGGCCGGCCCGCGACTTGCGAAGGATCAGATACAAGGCGCCGGTAAGAACCAGCGCGAAGGCCATCGCGATCAGCCGGTCTACCGGAACGACCAGCGAGCCGACGGCCAGTGTGCCGAGGGGCGGGTCGAGCGTCAGCTTGCGATAGTCGGCCGTGAACGCGAGGATCATCGCGTTGTTGAGCATCAGGTCGAGGCCGAACGTCATCGTCAGCGTCACCAACACCGGCGCCGCGATGACCCGATTCAGCACCCCGCGCTGTACCAGGTATCCCACTGCATAAAAGAGCGGTGCAGCGATGAGCAGTGCGAACCAGGGGTCGATGCCGAGCGCGTGATAGGCGCCCCAGGCAAGGTAGGAGCCGAGCACGATGAACGAGCCGTGCATCATGTTGATGACATTCAGGACACCCCACACCAGTGAAAAGCCGGCGGCGATGCACGCATAGAGGCAACCGAGGACGACGCCGTTGACGAAGATCTGCAGCGTCAGCATGTCGGCCTTCTGGCGTCGCTAGCCCGGTCGCTCCGGGTCAGCACGCGACTTGGCAAGCGAGCTCCGCCCTTTACTTCACTCCGAGCCTGAGTTCGCCTTGCTTGATCGCAGTCGGAAAGATCACGATCGGCTTGCCACCCTGAATCTGGAAGACCGGCGGCTCGAGCGAGTCGATCTGGCCGTCTGAGCCGAATCTGACAGGACCCCAGAAAGTCAGGACGTTCATCTTGGCCAGTTCATCGCGGACCTTCTTTCGATCAAGCGACCCCGCCTTCTCGATTGCGATCTGGAAGAGCTCGCCGGCAACCGAGGCCGAGGCTTGCGCATAGTCGGGAATCGAGTGGTACTTGGCCTGGAACAGCTTCACGTAGTTTTCGGTGGACTCGAAGATGCCGACACCTTTGTAGCGAACCGCCGGATGCCACCACGCGGCGCTGGTGATGTTCTCGGCCCCGGCGCCCGTCGCATCGATGAACTCCTGATAGGCCGGCCCAGCGATCATCGTGACGACCGGCGCGTCGATGCGCTGATCGGCCATTTGCTTGCGCAGCAGGATTAGGTCGTTGATGTAGCCGGTGAAGAAGATCCAGTCGGGCTTCAGAGCCTTGATCTCTGTCAGCGACGACGAGTGGTCCATGCTGTTGATCGCGTACTTCTCGAAATACACGACGCTGAAACCGCGAGCCTTCGCGGATTTCTCCATCTCCTGAGCGATCGCGAGCGGGAACAGATCGTTGCGCGCGAGGATCGCGACGCGCTTCACCGCCGGCGCCTTCTGCTTGATGATGTCCGTGAGCGGGTTGGTCAGGGTCTCGTTCGGCGTGAACGTTCCGAAAAGATACTTGTAGCCCTGGTCGTAGACCTGTGCCGACGAAGCCGTCGCCGCGATGGTCGGAACGCCGTACTTCTCGGACACCGTGCTGGCGGCTTTGGCGGCCCCTGACCCGAACGCCGCAAAGAGGAAATCAACCTTGTCCTGCGTGATCAGTTGCTCCGCCGCCTGCACTGCCCTCGGCGTGTTGGACTGATAGTCGACGTAGACGATCTTCACCTTCATTTTCTTGCCGCCGACGTTGATGCCGCCAGCCTTGTTGACCGTGTCGGCCCACAGGTCATAGCCCTGCTGCTGCTTCAAAGCCTCGGGCGCCAACGCTCCGGTCAACGGCAACGGCGCGCCGAAGCTGATCGTGTCCTCTGCGAGCGCGTCGACCGCGTGGAGCACGGGAAGCATTACCGCCAAGGCCGACAAGAGCAGCCTGACCATCGATCGGGGCCGGCACATTGCCCGCAGTGAGATTCCCGACATGAAATACCTCCGAAACGTTGGTAGCAGACGAACCGATGGACGACTTTAGCGAAAGTGTCTGAGAATGGCTATCTCGGTCATTTCAGGATCCGACGTTCGCGAGGTGGAACCCGGCGTCGAAGGCGAGACTGAACGTCAGCATCCAAAACCCGATACCAGCATCGACGGCGGCCACACGGGCACCGCGAAGCGGCGTTGCGCGCGCCGCATTCCGGCCCGTTCGCACGCACCGAGTTTCTCCCGCCATCGGGGTCTGCAAGCAGGCGGAGCCATCGCTGCGAGATGGGCTCGTGACAATCGCGTCGCCTTGGACAGAGCATCCAAGCTGGCTGAAGCGCCGGATAGGGCGAACCAATGAGGAATGCGGTCGGCGGTGACGGGGCCTCGAAACGTGCGACATCGGCGAAAAGCTCCCCAGATGCGCGCCGGAGCCGCAGATGTTTCGATTGATCCTTCATGCGTCCACAGTGACGTCGCCAAAGCGAGAAGGCGAGAACGAGTTCAAGAAGATGAACACCGTCGCCAACACCGCGACCGCGTCTCGCCGCCGTCGAGTCGTGCGAGCCTCAGACCGCTCCTTTGTCAACCGCCTCCTGTAGGCGACGGACTTCTTCAAGTATGGCCATGAAGCGCAGGCCGAACGGGGTCAGCCGATATTCCACCTCGACGGGCGGCTTCTCGCCGAAGATCGTGCGCTGCAAGATGCCGAAACGAGTCATCTTGTGCAGTCGCTCGTTCATCACCTTCGCGGACAGCCCGGTACAAGCCCGAAGAAACGCACTGGGCCGGCGCTGATCTTCGACGCAAAGCTGAAGAAGGCGAACTGACCATTTGCATCCGACGATGCTCTCGACCATCGAGGCGACGAGGAGCGAACTCTCGTTCGTCGACGTGCGTGGGAGGCGGGCGGCGGCTTCGTCCTGGACCATTTCGTACCTAGCTTACCGAAAAGTGCGCTCCTGACACGCGCAGGCATCCTTCATAGAGTCCACCTTGAACGAGGCGCACACCCGCGCACCGTACCTGATGAGACGACAGGAGCCAACCGATGAAGGAAACCCGTTCCATTCCCGGATACACCTACGGCACCGGGGCGGTCGAGCGCTCCCCTGTGTCGTCCGACGATTTCGATCTGATGAAGAAGACGGTCCTCTTTGGTGACGAGGACGTCAAGTACCTTCGACTTTCCCAAGACATCGTCAAGGATCAGATCGAAGCCATTCTCGACGTCTGGTACGGCTTCGTCGGCGCGACCCCGCACCTGCTTGCGTCGTTTGCCGGCCGCGATGGCAAGCCACTCGGCGACTACCTCGGCGCCGTCCGCAAACGCTTCGGCCAGTGGATTCTCGACACGGCCCGGGCCGAGTACGACCAGCAGTGGCTCGACTATCAGCACGAGATCGGCCTGCGTCACCACCGCACGAAGAAAAACCGCACCGAAAGCGCAGCCTCGACGGAAATCGTGCCGTTTCGCGACCTGTTCCTGCTGGTGTTCCCGGTGACGTTCACGCTCAAGCCGTTCCTTGCGAAGAAGGGTCACTCGGCCGAGACTGTCGAGATGATGTATTGCGCCTGGGTGAAGTCGTGCCTCTTGCAGATGACGTTATGGACCTATCCTTACGTCAAGGACGGCGACTTCTGATGCAGCCAAGACCCGCCCCCGAGCTGCAAACGACGACGTGGCTCAATGCTGCGCCGGACCTCAACCTCGAGCGCCTCCGGGGGCGGGTGGTGGTGCTGCACGCCTTCCAGATGCTCTGTCCCGCTTGCGTGGCTCACGGCATCCCGCAGGCCCAGCGTGTCGCGGAGCTCTTCGAGGGCGAACCTCTGACAGTGATCGGACTGCATACGGTCTTTGAGCATCACGAGGCGATGGGCCCAACTTCGTTGCGCGCGTTCTTGCACGAATATCGCATTCGGTTCCCGGTCGGCATCGATGCGCCGGGCCCGGATGGCGACCCGATTCCCCGGACCATGCGCGCGTACGCGATGCGGGGCACCCCGACCACGCTCATGATCGACGCGAAAGGCTGCGTTCGTCGCCAGGTGTTCGGCGTCTACGACGACCTGCTTCTCGGGGCGGAAATCGGCGCCTTGCTGGCCGAAGCGGAGAAACCTATCAAAATCTGAGCGACCGGCTTCAGCTCGCTTCACGTCTTCAACAGCCGCCTGTTAGTGATGCGCAACCAGTCGGGCAGGTAGTCAAACCGAACCCGAACCCGGCCTTGGCGTTCTGTAGAAGCGCCAAGGGGCTCAGGCTGCGTGCTTGCCCGGCTGCCAGCCCACGGACGCGATGGCGCGCCCGGCGACGTCGACCGCACGTGACTCGAGCGCGGTCGCCATCGTGTCGTTCCAGCGATTGAGATAGCCGAACAGCGCGATGGTGGCGACGATCTCGACGATCTGGCCATCGTCGAAGTGCTGCCGCAACTCCAGGAAATCTGCCTCGCTCGCCTCGTTGGGAACCAGTGCCGCGTGGTAGCCCAGGCGCAGCGCCGCTCGCTCGGCCGGCGAGAACAGCGGGCTGCTTTCGAAGTCCCACACCGCGCGGATCTTCTCGTCCGACGCTGCATAGATGCTGGCCAGGTTGGTCATGTGCGCCTGGCAGTAGCGGCACCCACTGGCTTGGCTTGTCACCAGGCTTACCAACATCTTCAGCTCCTCGGCAACGGTGCCCTCGTAGAGCACCGCCTTGTTGAGATCCATGAAGGCCTCGGCGACGGCCGGCCGGCGCTGCATCGTGAGGATGCTGTTCGGCACGAAGCCGCGGGTGTTCTGATAGTGCTGGAAGCGCTCCCGGAACTGCGGGTTGGCTTCCCAGGACAGGGGTTCGACGTGCGGCATGGCGGCTGTGGATTTTGTGGCGATGCGGGGATTCTCGTGCCGCGCCTGGCGTAGAGGAAAGCAAAAGAGGGTCTTGCGCCGAGGCTTGACGTCATCACGCTATCGCGACAGAGCCCTTTTTCAAAGCTCCCGAATAGAGCGGCACTGGGGTGCTGCGCTTACTGGCGACACCGCCAGCGCTCGTACCGTCCGCGACAATTTGCCCGTGGTGGCCGCCGCAAAGATCAAGGACGCTGAAGTGCCAGGGTGACCAGTCCCGCGCCGTCCAGCACGACGTGCGCAATGATGTTGGCCAGCAGGTCGTGCCGCCACAGGTAGAGTCCCGTGAGGACAACGGAAACCGCCGCGATGGGGACCAGTTGCACCCAGTCAAAACGCAAGGCGTGAACGAGAATGAAGGCGAGCGTCGCGACAACGGCCGCCAGGACCCGATGGCCGATCAGCGTTGTCAGCTGCTCGATGGCGATGCCCCGAAAGAGGACTTCCTCGATCACTCCCGCGCGTACCGCGAGACATATCGCGTATGCGACCGAGCCGCCCACGAGCAGAGCTGCCTGTGCATCGGCATGCATCGGTTGATGCAGCAGCGAATAGACGACGAACCCGCCGCTCTGGCCTGCGGCAAAAATGGCAACGGCACCACCCATCCCGAGCCCGATCGTCGCCAGGGTTGGGCCGCGCAAACCGAGGCTCGCGAGCGGCCGACGTTGCCAGCACACGACGATCGCGAGCGCCAGTGCGGCGTAAAGCCAGATCGCTCCTTCGGTGAGGGCACGCGCTGCCGTCGGGCCGAACCGCAACTCCAGGGGCTGGACCCGTCCCTGTATCAGCACTGCAAAGAACGCGTAAAGGAGGACCATGCCGAGGGAGATAAACAGGGGCGTCCTGCTCGCCACGGTCGTGGGAGCGATGGGTGTCACGTGCAATCCTCTGGCTTCACACCAGCGATTCTTACCGCGGGCGAAGCAGGTGGCAACCTGCGCTCAGTCGTAGTCCAACGCGCTTTGGGGTCCGTTTGTTTCGGTGCCAAGATTCTGTACGAGCGCGAGCACTGGCGCCGGTTCTGAGGGGTCGACATTTGCAAGCGCCTGTCGTGCTCTGTCGGTCTCCTGAACGGCCGCGGAGGGCGTGGTTTGCGTGGTCGATTTCAGCCGTTGGGCAAGAGAGTTGGCATTGCCGCAGTGTCGACTCCCAGGGCAAAACAGGACTTGCCGACACGCGCAGCCGGACTGAATCAGTAGGCGGCCGCGCTTGGGGCTGAAGACTTCGATGCCAGGCTCGGACGCTTGCCGCACGAGTGAAAACTGGCGAAAAGCAACAGTGCCGGAAGTTGTTGACCCGAGCCGGCGGGACATGGCTCGCAGAGGGGCAGAGCGCGCTTCACGGAAGGTTGCAGTATTACTACTATTTGTCGTCCAGTTGCAAGATTACTACTCAAAAATATGTGAAGCTGCGCGGCCGATGGGTGTATCTCTACAGAGCCGTGGATCGGGCCGGTCAGACGGTGGACTTCAGGCTGAGCGCGCGGCGCGATGTCGCTGCGGCCAAGGCCTTCTTCAAGAAGGCGATCAAGAGTCAAGGCCACCCGTCGCAGACCATCACGCTCGATGGCTACGCCGCGTGGACCGCGCTGTGCGCGAGATGAAGGCTGACGGCCTACTGCCCGAGAACACGACGCTGCGATCGTCGAAATACTTGAACAACCTGATCGAGCAAGACCACCGAAACATCAAGTCAAGGGTGGCCGTGATGCTCGGCTTCAAGCGATTCAAGAACGCGGCCATCACCATCGCCGGCATCGAACTCATGCACCGAATCCGCAAGGGGCAGTTCAACCTCGCACCACGTTTCAAAGAGGCCGCTGCGCCCGCTGTTTGGAATGCGGTGCTTTCGGCCTGATCAGCC
>JBDTIO010000203.1:0-2936 GCA_039936375.1 Caldimonas sp.
GCGGCAGATCGACACCGAGCAACGCACCTCCACGCTTCTTCCACGTGCCGGCGATCATCACGCTGTCGACGTTGGCCAGCGAGGCCTGGAACACGACGGCGCTGACCGGGTCGTGCAGCGGTTGCATGTTGAGCGCGTCGGTGCGGATCAACACGAGGTCGGCCTGCTTGTCGGCGGCGAGCGAGCCGATGCGGTCTTCGGCGCCGAGCATCTTCGCGCCTTCGACCGTGATCCACGACAAGGCCTCGCGCGTCGTCACCGTCGAAGTCGGCGGGATCGTGCCGTGCGCTTCGCGCCAAGCGACGTTGTCGAGCGAGCGCTGCATGCCGAGCGCGACGCGCGCCTGCGTGATCATGTCGCCGCTCAGCACACTTTCGAGATCGACGCCCAGCGAAGGGGCACGCCCGAAGGCGCGCAACCGGCCAGTGATCGGATGGCCGTGGCCTTGCGACATTTCGCTTTCGGCGGCCGCCGAAAAGCTCATGCCGAGATCGCAGAAGCGCTTCAGCCGCGCGTCGCTCAAGGCGTGGCCATGGACGATGTTGACGTGCGGCCCGAGCAGGCCTTCGGCCTCGAGCATGTCCCAGCCGTCGGGGGTGCGCGCGGCGCCGCCGCCCTGGTGCAGGGAGGCGATCACGCCGAACTCGCGCGCCATGCGAAAGTCGTGCAGCGCGACGGCGAGCGTGGAGTAGTGGGGGCCGAGCACGGCGGCGCCGATGTCGAGCAGCGGCTGGCCGCAGTGCCGTGCCAGCAGACGTTCCAGCTCGGCGCGTGGATGCGGCACTTCCCAGAAAGGCCGCTCGCCCGGCTTCGGCTCGGGCTTCGGCGTGCCGTGCAGGAAGGTCGCGCGGATGCCCGATTGCAGGAGGCCGTCTATCGCGGCGTCGTTGTGCTCGGCGGTGCGGTTGTTGTGGCACCAGTCGACCAGCGTCGTCGTGCCGCAATTGATCTGGTTGAGCGCACCGGCGAGCGTCGCGACATGTAGGTCTTCTGGCGCGAACACGGTGGCCAGGCCGGCGTGCATCTTGGTGAAGTACTCGAGCAGCGTCCAGTTCGCGGCGACGCCGCGCAGCGCCGTCTGCCAAGTGTGCATGTGGGCGTTGACGAAGCCCGGGACGGCGATGCAGTTCGACGCCTCGACAATGTCGCAGCCATCGGCGCGCAGCGACGGCGCGATCTCGACGATGCGGTCGGCGTCGATCAGGATGTCGCCGCGCGGCAGGTCGCCCTGCGCGTCCATCGTGATGACGGTGGCGCCCCGGATGAGCGTGCGCGAACTCGGCATCGTCAGCTTTCCAGGCCGTCGCTCATCTTGACGTTCTCGGGTTTGAGCTCGAGCCCGGCGTCGCGCGCCGTCTCCTGCAGCAGGATCGCGAAGTCGACGTGGTCGTGGCCGCGCCCCACCATGCGCGCCACCGATTCGCGCGTTGCCGCCGCCGCCGGCATCGCCACGCCGTAGGTCTTGGCCGTGGCCATGCCAAGGTCCATGTCCTTCAGCAGCAGCTTGGGCGTGAAGGTGACCTGGTCGAAAGTGAGGTTGGTGAGCGTCGGCGACTTGTAGCGGGTGTACATCGAGCCGAGCACCGAGTCGTTGATGCTTTCGAGAAAGACGTGACGCGGGATGCCGGCCTTCTCGGCCAGCACCGTGATCTCGCACAGGTTCTGGATGACGACGCCGAACATCGTGTTGTGGGCGATCTTCCAGATCCGCGCGAGCTCGCCTTCGCCCACCCACATCACCTTGCGCGCCATCGATTGCAGGTAAGGCTCGGCCCGCTCGTAGAGCGGCTTCGGCCCGGAAGAGACCATCAACAGCTTGCCGGCCTTGGCCACCTTGGCGTTGCCCGAGACGGGCGTGCAGAGATAGGCGACGTTCATCGCTTCGAGACGGAGCCGAATCTCGGCCGAGCCTTCCTGCGAGATCGACGAGCAGTCGACCACGACCTTGGGTCGGGACGCGCCGGCAACCAGGCCGCCTTCTGCGAAGAGCACTTCCTTCAGGTCGGCAGTCGTTGAAACCATCGTGAAGACGATGTCGCAAGGGGCCAGCTCCTGCCGCGTCACCGCAACCTTCGCGCCGTGCTCGGCCAGCGGCTCGGCCTTGCTGCGCGTGCGGTTCCACACCGTGACGGCATGGCCGCCCTTGAGCAGACGCCGGACCATCGAGTCGCCCATTCGGCCCAGGCCGATCCATCCCAAGCTGTCGCTCATCTGCTCTCCTGTGTCGCGCCGACCTGTAGGGTGTTGCCTTGCGTATCGGCCGCCACTGGTACGGTCGCGTCGCACGAGCATAGCGCCCGCAGGCGCTCGCGTCGGCCGCCGAACGGGCCGATACTTTGCAGCGTGCACGACGATCCTGCAGACCACGAAGCCGGCATGGCACGCGCCTATCGCTGGGCGGCCCAGGGCCACGCCGCAGGCGGCTGCCCGATCGGTGGCGTGATCGTCAGCAACGACACCGGCCAGGTTCTGGGCGAGGGCCACAACGGTCTCGTCCAGGAAGGCAACCCGATCGTGCACGGCGAGATGGCGGCGATGCGCGCCGCCGGGCGCATGACCCACCGCCATCGCACGACGATGTACACGACGCTGCAGCCTTGCTTCATGTGCGCCGGAACGATCGTCCAGTTCGGCATCCCGCGCGTCGTCATCGGCGATGTCGTCAATGCCTCGAGCGACGAGACGATCCGCTTCATGCGTGGCAAGGGCGTCGAGGTCGTCGTGCTGGACCCGGCCACCAGTCCGGCCGCCCGCGACTGCATCGCGTTGGTGGCCAGGTTCCGGAACGAGCAGCCGGCGCTCTGGCTGGAAGACTGGGGCGGCGGCCCGACCGCGGCGCTGAATCCGCGGCCCGACCGGGCATCGAACGCCGGCTGATCAGCTCACATCACGGCGCCGAGCGCCCATGGCACGAACTCGTTCTGGCCGTAGCCGTG
>JBDTIO010000204.1:0-13208 GCA_039936375.1 Caldimonas sp.
CGCCGGCACGCTCTCGCTCGAAGGCGACACGCTGCGCTGCGCCGGGCCGCAGCCCTTCGAGCAGAGCTACGACATGGCGGCCTGCTACACGCAGTCGTACGCCGACGCGATTCGCCACTTCGTCGACGGCCTGGCCAGCGGGGCGCCGTTCGAGACCGCAGCCAGCGACAACCTGTGCACGCTCGCGCTCGTCGAGGCGGCCTACGCCGAGGGGGGCCTGGCGTGAGCCCGCGCGCCAGGCCGGCGCCGGCCCGTACACAGCCGGACGTGCCGGCCCTCGACGAGCCGGCCAGCCTGGCCAAGCTGCTCGGCGACGACATCATCTTCGGCCGGCTCGGCCCCGGCACCCGGCTCATCGAGGACAAGCTGATCGCCCGCTTCGGCGTGACCCGCCACTTCGTCCGCCAGGCTTTCGTCGAGCTTGAGCGCATGGGCATCGTCGTGCGCGAAAAGAACAAGGGCGTCGCGGTGCGCTCGCTCGCGCCGCGCGAAGTGACGCAGATCTACGAGGTGCGCGAGCTGCTTCAGCGCCAGGCGGCGCTGCGCATCGCCTTGCCCGCATCGCCGGCGGTGGTGGCTGAGCTGGAGCACCTGCACGACGAGTACGGCCGCCACCTGAGGGCGAGCAACTTCCGCGGCGTGCACGAGACCAACGACGCCTTTCACCTGGCGATGTTCGCGGCCTGCCGCAACAGCTACCTGGTCGAGTCGATCAAGCACTACATGTGGTTGAGCCTGCCGGTGCGCTCGAAGAAAACCGCCGACTACGAGCACGCTGCCGCCTCCGAGCGCGACCACCACATGATCATCCAGCTGCTGAAGGGCACCGACAACTGGGCTTTGGCCCAGGTCTGCGTCGACCACCTGCAAGGCCCCAAGAATGCCTATCTGGAGATGGCGGCACGGGCTCCGGCGCCTCTCAAGGTGCGCTGATGCGGGCGATGACGCTGCGCGTCAGCAGGTAGATGGCGCTGTCGTTGCCGGCCAGAAGATCGACCGGCGAGCCCGAGAGGCTGGCATAGGCGTAGGCGGCGTCGCCGTCGCCCGTGTCGAGCCGGCCAACGAACTGGCTCACGAAGTCGTGGAGATACGTCCATGCGGTAGCGCGCCCATGGCGATTTGCTGGCTCGCCGGGCATGGCTCGTCGAGCCGAAGCTGCACCGACAACGTGAACTTGAGTGGTGCACCGCGGAACGGGCTAGGGCGGTTCGCAGGCCTTTTTCGGGTGTGCGTATCGATCAGCTCATGGCGACAAATCTCAGAGCGATCGTGGCAGCGCTGTTCCCCCATCATCACGTCTCGACTACTTTTGTCGTGAATCCAGCATGTGAATCCCGTGCAGCAGGAGCCGTTCCGAGGCATCGAAAAGAACATCAATTGATGCTACAATTGATGCATCCGGCAGGCTACCCCATGCGCACGACAATCAACATTGACGACGATCTTCTCGCCAAGGCTGCCAAGCTCACTGGGCCGCTGGATCGTTCTGCGATGGTGCACGAAGGGCTCAGGGCGCTCATCGAACGTGAAAGTGCCAGACGCTTGGCGCGGCTCGGCGGGACGCAGGCAGCCTTGAAGTCCGCGCCACGCAGGCGCCAAGAGATCAAGTATTGATTCTGGCCGACACATCGGTCTGGGTCGACCATCTGCGCCGAGGGGATGCCAAACTCGCCGACGCTCTCGATCGCGGCATGGTGATCGTGCATTTGTTCGTCATTGGCGAGATCGCCTGCGGCAGCCTGAGCGACCGCGGTTCGATCCTCGCGTTGCTGCACGACTTGCCCCGGGCGATCGTTGCCAACAGTGACGAGGTGCTCGGCTTCATCGAGCGGCACCAGCTTCACGGCAAAGGCATCGGCTACATCGATGCTCATCTGCTGGCTTCGACCGTTCTGTCCGATGGAGCAAAGCTCTGGACTCACGACAAGCGGCTGCGTTCAGCCGCGGTTGACATGGGCCTGGCCCACACCGGCGCCGATACGCACTGATCCGGGCCCGCCATAAGCGTTCAGAGTCCGTGCATGCCGCACAGCAGGTTCGAGTAGGGCCACCGTCGGTCTCGAAGAAATCCCTCAGGATCGGCGTGTCGACGGGGACCGAGTCTGAGGACCGGGAAATCCAGCGCCGACCGTGCAATCGACCGAGCGAGTTTAGGTGAGAGAAGCGACACCTATCGACCCCAAAAAGGGCGCACAGCTGGCAAACCAAGAGGGGCGAAAACAGTCGCTCCATAGCGACCGCCGCGAGCAAGTGGCACCGACGCGGAAGGCTGGGGAAAGTCTCGCCATTCGCTCGGCCGCGACAGGACGCTACTATCATCGCATGTGTCTCGAGCACGCAGCGACGCGGTGCCGGTCGCTGAAACGCGATGAACTATTCGTTCCAATTCGGCGCTGTCTTTGCGGCCTGGCGGCTCCTGCTCGACGGCACCTGGAAGACGATCGAGCTCTCGTCCCTGGCCATGCTCGGCGGCCTTGCTGTGGCGATCGTGTGCGCGTGGGCGAAGACGGGCGGTCCCGCCCCGCTGCGCTGGCTCGTCAACGCGTACATCGAACTCATCCGCAACACGCCGTTCCTGGTCCAGCTGTTCTTCTTCTTCTTCGCCCTGCCTGCAATCGGTCTGCGCTGGTCGGCGCACACCGCGGCGCTGACGACGATGGTCGTCAACCTCGGCGCCTACGCCACCGAGATCATTCGCGCCGGCATCGAGGCGATCCCGAAAGGCCAGATCGAAGCCGGCTTGGCGCTCAACCTGAAGGCGCACGAGATCTTCCGCTTCGTCGTCCTCAAGCCGGCGCTGAAGGCGATCTACCCGGCACTGACGAGCCAGTTCATCCTTCTCATGCTGAGCTCCAGCGTCGTCTCGGTAATCTCGGCCGACGACCTGACGTCGGTCGCCTCGAACCTGCAGTCGCAGACCTTCCGCAGCTTCGAGATATACATCGTCGTGGCGGCGATCTACCTGGCGCTGGCGCTGTCGTTCTCGAGCCTGTTCCGCCTGGTCTATCGACACGCGTTCAATTACCCCGACCGGCGCTGACATGCGCACGTTCGGCCCCGGCGACTTCCTCTACATCCTCGCGGCGGCGCGCTGGACGCTGGCGCTCTCGCTGATCGCCTTCGTCGGCGGCGCGATCGGCGGCCTCGCGGTCGCCCTCACTCGCACGAGCGGTATCGGATGGCTGCGCAAGGTCTCGGCGGCCTTCATCCAGCTCTTCCAGGGCACGCCGCTGCTGCTGCAGCTATTTCTCATCTTCTTCGGCGCCCCGGTGCTCGGCTTCGACATCAATCCGTGGCTCGCCGCCGGCATCGCCCTCGTGCTCAACAGCAGTGCCTTCCTTGGCCAGATCTGGCGCGGCTGCATCGAGGCGATCCCACGCGGCCAATCGGAAGCCGCCGATTCGCTGAGCCTGTCGTACCGCGACCGCATGCGCGACGTGATCCTGCCGCAGGCGGTGCGCATTGCCGTTGCACCGACGGTCGGCTACATGGTGCAGATCATCAAGGGCACGTCGCTGGCCGCGATCATCGGCTTCACCGAGATCACGCGCGCCGGTCAGATCATCAACAATGCCACCTTCCAACCGCTGGTCGTCTTCAGCGCCGTGGCGGCCATCTACTTCGCGCTGTGCTGGCCGCTCTCGCTGGTGGCCGCCGGCATGGAACGCCGGCACCGCAAGGCGCTTGCCCGTTGAGCCTTTCCGGACCGAGCCGATTTGCCGCATCATCGCTTCACCCAAAAACAGGAGACAAGGTCATGACCCGATCCCCTCAACGGCGTCGCTTCGCCATCGGCGCGGCCGGTCTCGGCCTGGCGACCGTCGTGCCGGCGTGGCTGGTGACGGCGCGCGCCCAAAGCGTCGACGAGATCAAGAAGAAGGGCGAGCTCACGGTCGGCCTGCTGGTTGACTTTCCGCCCTACGGCACGGTCAACAGCAGTAACGAGCCCGATGGCTATGACGCCGACGTCGCCCGCCTGCTTGCCAAGGACTGGGGCGTCAAGCTCAAGCTCGTCCCGGTCACCGGCCCGAACCGGATCCCGTTCCTGCTCACCGACAAGGTCGACCTGCTCATCGCGTCGCTCGCGATCACGCCCGAGCGCGCCAAGCAGGTCCAGTTCTCCAAGCCGTACGCGGCGGCGACGATCGTCCTGCTCGGCGCCAAGAAGGCCAACGTCAAGGGGCCGGCCGACCTCAAGGGCCTGCGCGTCGGCGTCGCCCGGGCGAGCACCCAAGACATCGCGCTCACGGCCATTGCGCCGCCCGGCACCGAGATCCGCCGCTTCGACGACGACGCCTCGGGCATGCAGGCACTGATGTCAGGCCAGGTCGACGCACTCGGCTGCTCGACGACGGTCGCGGCTCAGATCGAGAAGCGCGCGCCGCCCAACACGTACGAGGAAAAGTTCGTGCTGCGCCAGCAGGTGATGGGCGTGGCGATGCGACCGGGTCAGACCGAACTCGACAAGGCGGTCAACGACTTCATCGATCGCAACAAGGCCAACGGCGAGCTCGACAAGCTCTACCAGAAGTGGCTCGGCACCAAGCTGCCGCCGATGCAGGCATCCTGACGCGGGCTCGTGGCCATGGTCGACGCTGACGGCGCCGAGCCGATCATCCATATCGAGGGGCTCGACAAGTGGTTCGGGCACTTCCAGGTCCTGACCGACATCAACCTGTCGGTACTTGCCGGCGAGCGGATCGTCATCTGCGGCCCGTCGGGCTCGGGCAAGTCAACGCTCATCCGCTGCATCAACCGGCTCGAGACGGCGCAGAAGGGACGCATCGTCGTCGACGGCGTCGACCTCGCGGCCGGCCGGCGCAACGTCGATGCGGTGCGCCGTGAGGTCGGCATGGTGTTCCAGCAGTTCAACCTCTTTCCGCACCTGACGGCACTGCAGAACTGCACGCTCGCGCCGATGCGCTCGCGCGGCATGAGCGGCGACGAAGCCGAAGCGACAGCCATGAAGTATCTGACCCGGGTGCGCATCCCCGAGCAGGCGAACAAGTACCCGAGCCAGCTTTCGGGCGGCCAGCAGCAGCGCGTCGCGATCGCGCGCGCCCTGTGCATGAACCCGAAGATCATGCTGTTTGACGAGCCGACCTCGGCGCTCGACCCGGAGATGGTCAAGGAGGTGCTCGACACGATGATCGGGCTGGCCGAGGACGGCATGACGATGCTGTGCGTGACGCACGAGATGGGTTTCGCGAGAAGCGTCGCCGACCGCGTCGTCTTCATGGCCGAAGGCCGCATCGTCGAGGAGGCGCCGCCGGAGCAATTCTTCGCACATCCGAAAAACGAGAAGACGCGTAGCTTCCTGGGCCAGATCCTGGTCTCACATCAAGCTCTACCGGACGCGCCGCACGCCAAGGCGGCAGCATTGCGGTCGGTCATGCCGAACATTTCAGGACCGACGCTCTGAACGGCGGGGGCGTGGGCGCTGCGCGGGACGCCGGCGATCAGCACGCCCGCCGCAGGCCGCCCCAACGCACACGAGCGCCTTGGAGGAGCAGTCCTTCACCAAGGTCCACTCCTGGCCGAGGTTGTGTGAGAACAGCGTAGCGAAGGGTGCGGGGGAGTTGAGGATCCAGTGTCGTCAACTTCGAACTCGTTGCCCAACTGGCTGATTGCCTTCGCCGATGCGTGCTTTGGCAACAAGAAGGCGCTCACGCGCCCGCCAACATCATCGCCTTCATCGTTTTGGCAATACCGAGGACTCGCATCACCCGTTTGAGGTTGTAAGCCAGGACGTGAAGGCTCATCTCGGTGCCGACATGCTCGAGTCCTCGAGTCAGGAAGTGCGTCGTACCCATCGAGTGTTTGAGGGTGCCGAAGACGTGCTCGACAGACGCCCCCCAGTTTGCAAGGCTCTCTCACATTCATGGCGAGCAAGGAAAGGTTGCAGACATACATCCGGCCTTCGGACGCGCGAGGCGCCTCGGCCCTGATGGAATGCGCTTGCTGGGCTCCTCAACAACTCTTCGAGCTCGAAGCTCGTTGTCCACGCAAGGCTCGACCAGCCCCGGTCCTACCTGTCTTGCCATCAACGATCGATTGCCAGAGCAACCTGCGGAAAAACTCCCTTCTTTGTCAGCGGTCAGCTGGATTGCGCTACGCGACGGCCGGCCCCGCCTCAGTGCGACGGTGGTATTCCTGCCCGTTGGCGAGAAGCGCCCTCGCGATGCGCGCGTTCTTGTTGGTCACCGCGACGGCGGCGACGTTCGCATGTCGGCGGCCGGTCAATCTGCCCAGCCAACTCGCCGCCTGATCGGCCTGCGTCTTCGCGTGCTGCACGACCGCCCGTCCGCCGTGGATGAGCAGGGTGCGCAGGTACACATCACCGCGCTTGCTGATGCCCAGCAGCTGCGTCTTGCCGCCGCTCGAGTTCTGCCTTGGAACCAGGCCTATCCACGCCGCGAACTGACGGGCGTTCTGGAAGTTACGGGCGTCACCGGCCGATGCGACGAGCGCGCTGGCCGTGATTGGACCGATGCCCGGGATCGCCTCGAGCCGCTTGCTCACCTCGCTGCTGCGGTGCCACACCTCAATCTCGTGCTCGAGTTCGTGCACCTGCCTGTCGAGCTCCTTGAGGTGCTGCACGAGCCGGTCGATCAGCACCCGCAGACGCCCGGGCAATTCGTTGGCAGCGTCTTCGAGCAGTTCGGGAACGCGTTCATAGATGCATCGGATGCCCTGGGGAACGACAAGCCCGAACTCGGCCAGCAAACCACGGATCTGGTTGCCCTGCGCCGTGCGCGCCTTGACGAAGCCCTGGCGCGCGGTGTGCAGCGCCAGAATCGATTGCTGCTCGGCGGTCTTTATGTGAACGAAGCGCATGTTGGGTCGAGCGACCGCCTCACAGATTGCCTCGGCGTCGAGAGCGTCGTTCTTATTGGACTTGACGTATGGCTTGACGAACTGTGGCGACATCATCTTTACCGTGTGCCCGAACGCGGCAAGCTTGTTGGCCCAGAAGTGCGCGCCGCCACACGCCTCGACGCCGACGACGCAAGGCTCGAGCCGAGCAAAGAACGCGGCGACATGATCGCGTCGTAGTTGCTTGCGAAGTGTCGCGTGGCCGCGTTCGTCGACACCGTGAACCTGGAACACGTTCTTGGCCAAGTCCAATCCGACGGTCGTGATCTTCATGAGCTGCCTCCATCGCACTTGCGGGCAAGATCGCCCGTCGGCACTATGGCAGCCGGCGGACGGTGGAGAAAGGGGGGCGTCCATTCCAGTAACTCTGCACCGATGTCAACCCGCAGGGCTCCACTTATCGAAGCCAGTTCCGTGTTCAAAGAACCGGAGCCACCTCTGTCTACATGGCCACGCTGGCGAAGATGGTGGATTCGATGCGACGCCGAATGCGAGGGGCGCCTCAGCGAGCGGGTGCGCTTCCTGGCTCTGACACAGCGGCCCGGAGCGATCCGACGCCGCTTGTCAGGCCTGCGCGCGCCGCGTTTCGGCGTCCGCCGCCCCGGTGGCCGCTGGCGATCTTGCAGGATCGAGGCGGAGTCGCTTCGACGGACGGCGTAGGATCAGGTCGACGTGTCGCTCAAGATGCGGCCGACGAGTTGTGCCTGCGTGTGGACCGCCAGCTTGTCGAAGATGATCTTCAGATAGCCCCGAGCCGTCCCGTAGGTGACGCCGACGACGCTGGCCCCCAGGCGCAGATCTTTGCCTTGGACAATGCAGCGCGCCAGCCGGGCCTCCGACTCCGTCAAGCCATAGAGCGCGCGCAGCGTGTCGACCGACACGGATGGACTCTCGGCGGTGCCGAGCACCAACAGGAAAGCGAGCGGGCCGGTGCCGGCGAACTTGCCGAGCAGCCCCGCGACAGGAGACGCGTAGACCGTAAGTCGCTTGCGCTCTTCGCAGCGCAGGATCAGCGGTGCGCCGCACGGCGTATCGCCGGCGATGGAGGTGAACGCGCTGGCGATGCATTCCGACAGGCGCTGCTGCGCCGCCGACGTCGACGCGCGCAACTTGCTCTCGCAAAGGCTCAGCCCGCAGCGCGCCCGCAGCAGCGCCTCCATCGCGCCGTTCGCGTAGTGAAGGTGCATCCGCGCATCGACGAGCGCGACCGGCTGCGGAAACGTATCGAGCGTGTCGCTGCCACCCATCCTTGCCTCGGCCTGCTCGAGACGCACCGAGATCTGGAGCGAGCGCGCGAGTTGTCGACTCAGTGACTCGAAGGCACGAACCTCCGTGTCGTCGAAGGTCGCCATGTCGGGCGCACGCAGCAAGGTGACGTTGGCCACCATCGTCGCGTCGGAGAACAACGTATTGCCGATGCTGTACTTGAAGCCCTGCGGCCGCATCCAGTCGTTGTAATAGGCGGACCGGTAGAGCGCCATCGGATCACCCAGCAGCTGCTCGAGCCGTTCGTTGGTTCGCACGAGACCGGGGCGATGCAGCCTTTGCGTCAGACGGATCCACGGATTGTCGGGGGCGAAATAGTAGGCGTCGAACGACTCCTGCCAGCGCCTGTCGACCCCCAGCAGGCAGACCGGTTGGACCCGGCGCGGTGTCAGGTGCAGAAAGTAGAAGGTCTGCGCCTCGGAGGGAAAGCGCAGCTTCATGAGGCGCATGACCTCGCTCCAGGCGTCCGGCTCCAAGGCCGCCCTGAACACCGCGTCCGTCAGCTCTTCCTGCAGGGACGTCTCCATCGCACCGCCGGCCCTCGAACCTCGACTCCGCACTTTACGCTGTCGCCCTCCCATTTGGGGGGTGAGTCGGTCGTTCCGACGCGCTACCTTCGGTCGACAGCGCGGCCGAGCCGGAGCTCGGGGCGCGCGACGACCGGAGGTGACCAATATGCGTTCGTGTTACTCGGGTACCGGTGTCCACGCTGCAATCGGCGTGCGTCACCTCGGCATCGCGATCCTGCTCCTCCTGGGCGTCGTCGCCGGTGCATCGGCGCAGGACATTCCCATCGGTGCGACCTTCGTTTGCAACGGCGAGCGGCTCTTTGCGGACAGCTGCAATATCCGCGATCTGTCCGACACGTCGACATGCATGATCGGTCACCCCGACCACGTCCTGCCGAACGGCCTGATGCGGTACACCTACGCGACTCGTGGCGAGCTGAAGCAGCTACTGCCAACCTGTCAGCAACCTTCGGCGAAGCAGCTCGGCGCTGCCGCGGCGTTTCAGCGCAGGCAGCAGGAAGCCTACGAGCGCAATGTCCAGCGTGCCAACGAGCAATTGAGCGCGACCACGCAGGCACAAGCGGCGCCGCGGACGGCGCGGGGCGTCGCACCGCCGAAGAACGCCGAGGAGCGCGCGTTGCGCCGCTGTGTCTCGTCCGGGCGCCTGCCAGCCAGCTGCACCGGCAACTCCCTACTCGGCGCGTTCGGGCAGATGCTGTCGGCAGTCCTGCCGGGCGCCGAGCGCCAGGCTGCGGCCGGGCCGACGATGGCCGGCGTGTTCGAAGGATTCGGCCCGTGGCGCCTGGACTTCATCGACGGCGGCGTGCTCGTCAATTGCGCGTTCCTGGCGCCCAATCAGGAAAGCTATTCGGTCGAGTTCAAGAATGGCAGAGTTCTGATCGTCATCGCGACGACGCCGAAGCCGCTGGTGCTCACCCTGAGAGATGACGGCACGATTGTCGGCCCGGGTCCCGTCACGATCAACGGGGTCGTCGCGAGCGGAACCTCGGGCGGCGGAGCCACGCCCGGACACTACGAGAGTCGCAGCGTGACCGCGAGTCAGGTGGTGACGCCGCTGGATGCACGAACCCACGCCGGCGACCCCAACCTCGTCAACGAGGGCGGCTCGTCGTCGCTCCGGAGCACGACCACTCAGAGCACGTTCGTGCCGGGCACTTCGACGCCCGCGTATTCGACGTTCGCGCGCCGCCAGGCCACGTGTCCGGCGCTCAGGCTTTCTTCCAGGGGCACCGGAGTTGGCGTGCAGACGATGCAGACCGATTTGCTGAAGACGATGCTCGGCGGCGCCAAGGGAGTGCCGACGCCGTCAGGCCTGCGCATGCACGGCATCTACGCAGCGGCAAGCGGATTCAGCGTCCAGTTCTTTCCGGAATCGGCGATTCTGGGCTGCGGCCCGGACGCGGCCCGCGCCTATCCGTACAGGGTCGAGTCGGCGGGCGCGAGAGCGGTGGTGAAGATCAATGCGTCCGATCAACCCTTGACGCTGGCGTTCAGGCCGGACGGGTCGCTCGATCCGGACGACTCCCGGGCCTATCAGGTCCACGGTCGCGTCGTGACCGGCCAGCGCGACAACGGTGACTTCGCGTTTGCGCCGCTGGAAGCTACGTGCAACCTAGCGCTCCTGGCGCCGAGCAAGACCATCCCGTCCGGCGGCGGCTTTGCCGCGAGCCTCGGCCCCGCAACGATCGCGACCCGTAGCGAGATGACGCCTTCGTCAACGGCGGCTACGCCGGGCGGTGCGACGCTGGCCGTCGTCTCGGCGCTGGCTCCGCAAGGAGGGTCGGCGAGTCCGCTCGCCGGTCATCCCTACACGCTGCTTCGCCGGGGCTATCCCGAGATCCTCGCGAGCGCGGGGATATCGGTTCCGGCGGGGATGTCGGCCTACAAATTTGTCGGCAACACCTGCGGCGCGCGCTCCGCCGACTGCCAACGAATGATCGATGCGATCAAGGGCGACGCGGTCGCCGCGATCCGCGCGGACGCCAATGGCAACGGCACGTTTGCCGGCGTGGCGCCGGGCACGTACCACTTGATGATCGCGACCCGCTACAACAACCAGAGCCTGGTGTGGGACCAGTCGGTGCAGCTCCAGGCCGGGTCCAACTCGATCACGATCGATGCGCGCAACGCGACGCCGCTCAACTGAACCCAGCGGGAGTCATTTGGGAACGCACCGCGCTGCAGACGGCCTCCACCACCCGCCGCTGGAGGTTTTCGACCGCGGAAGTGGCCCCGAGTTGACGACGTGGCGCGCCCAACGACGTATCGCAGAGCAACTTTCGTGCTGGCATGCAGGAAAGCCCAGCGGCACGGGCGGTTGCGCGAGCGACGGCTCTGAGGAGAGGAATCGCGATCGACGAATGTCGCTGACGGGTCGGATGGGTGAGTTCACCGGCATTTGCGGCTCACCCTCGTCGATCGAAGACTCAATCCTCGCTCAAGCAGTCGAGCCAGTCGATGCAAGATGCAGCTTCGTGTCGGCACCTACGGCCTCCTGAAGGCTATGGAGCTTGTCGCCATTCCAAGCGACCTGTGTCCCAAATCGCCGTTGCTGAAGTGTCAGCGGCTGCGACCTGCGTTGCCGGCCAGAGGAGCGTGGCGATCAAGGCGACCGTCTCACCGAGATCAGTGTCGGAGAGCTTGCTCTTTCGAAGGAAGCCTTGCCATTGCTGTCGCTTGGCAACGCTGAGGCCGAATTCGGCGGTAAGCGCGACCGGTGGGTCTTGTGGCAAAGGCGTGCCGCGCCGCTCGAACGTCGCGCGCACCGCTTGGGCAAGCAAGGCGCCGTCCAGCTCGCTGCGTCTGGCGATCACCGCCAGATCGTAGAAGTCCTTCATCTGGGTATTAGCCAGACCCAGCACGACCATCGCCTGGTACTTCTCCGCGATGACGGTGTAGACGGGATAGACGCGAAGCTTCGGAGAGGCGAGCCTCTCGAGAAGCGCCGGCAGAACGGCCATCTCGGCAGGCGGGGTCACCGCGTCGCCGAAGCCGACATCGATCTGCAACGCGAGTCGGACGTTGTTGATTCTTCCGTCCAGCCGCAGGCGAATTCCACCGTACTCGGCTGCTTCCCTGATGGCTGTGGCACGAACCGATTCGGGATCGAAAACGATGCCGTCGTCCATCCTAATCGCGACGATTTCGCGGAAGGTCGCGACGAGTATGTCGACGTCGGCAGGACCGAATCCGAGAAGGTCGGCGTCGCGTGTCGGGCGATGCGGCTCGTCGTACCAGAGAGAAAAGAGCAGGGCGCCTTTCAGCAGGAACCGGTCGGCGTAGCGGGACACCGCCATGCGACTCAGCAACCGCTCCAGCCCGAAGCGGTTCAAAACAAGGTTGTAGTCCTCGCCTCGTTGCTTCGCCAGGTTGAGCAGGCGAGCAAGGATCGATGCGCCTGGGTCTGCGGTCATGCGACGACTGCTTCGAGGTAGGGCTGAAGGACTTTTTCAACGCGGTCGATGCGGGCAAAGCGGACGAGGCGGTCGACGACAAGCTTGCGCTGGTTCCGTGCGTCCTTAAGCGCTTCCAGGGCGACATCGAGGCCGATCCTGTTCCGGAACTTGAAGCAATCGGCGATCGTCTTTTCGAGGCTGTAGACGCGAATCGTGGAACCTGCCTCGATGAAGGTTTGAATGCCCTCGCCATGGGCGTCGCCACGCAGACGCACGATCCGAAGCGGCGGGTAGTCGATCGCTGGCGTCTGTGTTCCTTCGGGCACCGCGAGCCAGACCTCGTGCGGTAGTTGCGTGCCGATCTCGTGGAACTGAAGCGCGGAGAGCAAGCAGACCACGCCTTTCGGCACGCGCTTGCACACCTCGGCCAGCGATCGGTGGTCGGTAGGTTCTGTACCAGGCAGGGAATAGAGGCCGCGTGCGACCCGCTCGAGCTTGCCGTTGCTGTGCAGTTTGATGAGCAGTTGCGGCGACCACCCGTGTTCGCGAACATCTGCCGCACTGACGAGCGCCTGGGTTCGCGCCAGGCTGAGAATTCCTTCTGATTGGGTGGCCGACATGGTTTTAGTTTAACGAGATCATTACTTATGTACAAGTAACTAGAGTTCAAACCAATGGGAGCGATCTGCGGCTCTGTCGCAGCAAGCTGTGGGTGGTAGGGTGACCAGATGAGAGTTGATCCGAAAGTGATGATCGAAGCGTTGCGCCGAGTGATCAAGCGACTGCACTATCCAGCGGAAGTCATGCTCGTGTGCGTGCGCTGGTACGTGGCCTACCCGCTGAGCCTGCGTCAGTTGGAGGAAATGATGGTCGAACGTGGAGTAGCGGTCGACCACTCGACGATCCATCGCTGGGCGATGAAAATCCTGCCGGTGCTCGCGGCGGTCTGTCGTCGGCGCAAGCTGCCGGTCGGCAAGAGCTGGCGAATGGACGAAACCTACGTCAGTGGTGGAGGTACCTGTACCGAGCGGTCGACAAGAGCGGCGACGCGATCGATTTCTTGCTGCGCGCCAAGCGAGATCACGCTGCGGCCCGCGCTTTCTTCGAACGAGCCTTCGACCTGCACGGTGTGCCGGAGAAG
>JBDTIO010000205.1:0-3045 GCA_039936375.1 Caldimonas sp.
CCGGTGGGCCGCCACGCGCCGCATAATTCTTTCCAACCCATTTCGAACAGGAGCCACGCCATGGCATCGGTCAACAAGGTCATCATCGTCGGCAACCTCGGCCGCGACCCGGAAGTGCGCTACACGCCCAACGGCAGCGCTGTCTGCAACGTCACCATCGCGACGTCCCGGGTACGCAAGAACAAGGATTCGGGCGACAAGACCGAAGACACCGAATGGCACCGCGTTGTCTTCTTCGACAAGCTCGCCGAGATCGCCGGCGAATACCTGAAGAAGGGCCGCTCGGTCTATGTCGAGGGGCGACTGCAGACACGCAAGTGGACCGACAAGGACGGCGTCGAGAAGTACACCACCGAAATCGTTGCCAGCGAGATGCAGATGCTGGGCAGCCGCGAAGGCATGGGCGGCGGGGCGCCGACCGGTGCCGAAGACAGCGGCTACGGCGGGAGTGGCGGCGGCGGCGGCAACTACGAGCAGCGGCCGGCGCCGGCATCGCGCCCGGCGGCCGCCGCGGCGAACCGGCCGGCCGCGAAGTCGACCAGCGGCTTCGACAACATGGACGACGACATCCCGTTCTAGCCAATTTCGACGCCGGCGCGAAGCTTCAGCGGCCGCTGCCGTCGCGGGTCCGGCTGACGTCGAGCGCCGAGACCGACGGCGCCCGGTTGCCCCAGGACGCGCGCACGAACGTGAGCAGCTCGGCGACCTGCTCGTCGTGCAGCACGGTGGCGAACGGCGGCATGCCGAACGGCCGCGGGTTGCCGGCAGTGGCCGGCGGGAAGCCGCCTTCGAGGACGACGTGCACGAGGTTGGCGGTCGAGCGCATCGTCACTGCGCGGCTGCCGGCGAGGGCCGGATAGGCGTCGGCGACGCCCTGCCCGGTATCGCCGTGACAGGCGGCGCAATGATCGTGATAGAGCTTGATGCCGCGCTCGCTCGGGGTGCCGGCCACGGGCGTCGCGTCGTCGGCATCGCGCTGCACCGGCAGTGATTGAAGGTAGGTCGCCATGGCTGCCGCATCGGCGTCGCTCAGGTACTGCGTGCCCTTGGCCACGACTTCGCTCATTGGCCCCATGACGAAGCCCCGGTTGGCCACGCCGGTCTTCAACAGGCGGACGACCTCTCTTTGCGGCCAGCCGGCGACGCCAGCTTCATGCGGCGACGCGAGCGAAGGCGCATACCAGTTCTGCACCGGGATGAGGCCGCCTTGCAGGTCGAGCGTACCCGAGGTCGCACCCAGCGCGTTGCGTGCCGAATGGCAAGCATTGCAGTGGCCGAGCCCTTCGATCAGATAGGCGCCGCGATTCCACTCGGCCGAGCGCGCCGGATCGCTGCGATAGACGTCGGCGCGAAAGTAGAGCGCCCGCCAGACCGCGAGGGCGGCCTGCGTGTCGAAGGGAAAGCCGAGCGAATGGGGGCGATTGGGGCTCGCCACGGCGGCCAGACTTCGCAGATACGCGAACATCGCGTCGGCATCGACGCGATAGACGCGCGTGTAGTTCGGATAGGGGAACACCGGATAGAGCAGGCGGCCGTCGCGCGAGCGGCCGTGATGCAGGGCACGCCAGAACTCATCGGCCGACCAAGCACCGAGGCCGGTGCGCGGGTCGGGTGTGAGGTTGGTGCTGTAGACATTGCCGAACGGCGTCTCGATGGCGCGGCCACCGGCGAAGACGGCGCCGCCGCGTTCGGTGTGGCAGCCGGCGCAATCGCCGGCACGCACGAGGTATTTGCCGCGTGCCACCTGGGCGGCGTCGGGCGAGGCTGGCGAGCCCGCGGCGCGTGATTGAGTGTCGGCTTCGCCGCGCACGTTGAGCCAGGCGACGAGCCCGACGAGAGCGACCGCGGCGATCAGCACGCCAAGTGCCGCGGCAAGCATCGCGCGTCCGAGCCTCATCGTGATGTCGTGCTCGCGGAAGGCGGCGAGGCGGCGTTGCCGACGCCGCCGCAGTCGAAGGGCAGCGGCGCAGCAAAGGCCGCCGCGGGTTTCGCATCGGCGGGAACCGGCTGCGCCGCCAGCCAGGCCGAGATCGCGCTGATCTCGTCGGGCGCGATCGCCTTGGCGACGCGGCTCATGCAGTCGGGGGCCTGGGCACGGCGTTTGTCTTCGCGCCAGGCGCCGAGCTGGGCGTTCAGGTAGTCGCGCGGCAGGCCGAGCAGGCCCGGTACGTACGGCGCGGTGCCCGTCATCGCCCGGCCGTGACAGGCGATGCACGGCGGCACGCCGCGCTGCGCATCGCCTTCGTTGACCAGGCGGCCGGCGCGGGCGCGGTCGGCATCGCCGAGGCTGGCCGCGGCAGGCGGTGGATACGCAATGTCGAGCCCGGCGAAATAGCCGGCGATCTCGCGCAGGTAGGAATCGTCGAGCGGCGCGAGCAGGCCGTTCATCAAGGCGTAGTGACGGCGCCCGTCGCGAAAGTTGAGGAGCTGGTTGTACAGGTAGCCGGCCGGTTTGCCGGCAATGCGCGGGTAGTAGCCGTCGGGAGCGGCCCGGCCTTGCGGCCCGTGACAGCCGGTGCAAGCGAGGACGCGCTGCGCCATGGTGTCTTCGAAGGGCGCCGCCGGGCTCGACATGGCGACGAAAGCCGCCAGCACTGCGAGCGCGGCTTGCGCAACGACGGCCGCGCGTCGCGGCCGCGTTCTCATCGATCGTGCCCGGGCTCGCTCACCTCGTGGGCCATCGCCGCGGCGTCGCTGCCGCTGACGTCGGCCAAGCCACGAACGACACCTTCGCGATCACCGGCAGGCCGGTTCTGGCTGACCTTCCATTTGCCGACAAGCGACGTGAGAACGATCTCGAGGCCGACGATCGCGCGCAGCATGGTGTCGATGTAGTCGGCGGGCGCATCGGTCACTGCCCACGCTTTCGGTTGCGCCGGCGACTGCTCGACGCGCGCGCTTTCATGATGCTCGGTCAAGCGCGAGACGAACGCCCGCAGCCAGACCGCGTCGTCGATGGCGCGCAGTCGGCCGCGTCCCTGCACCATCACGTAGTTCCAGGTCGGTACCGCCTTGCCGTGCTCGAGCTTGCTCGGGTACCAGGCC
>JBDTIO010000206.1:0-3658 GCA_039936375.1 Caldimonas sp.
CCGAAGCCGAACACGAGCGCCGCCGGGATCAGGAAGATCGACAGCATCTGCGCGAAGTTCGAGAGCGGCGTCGGGTTCTCGAACGGGTGCGCCGAGTTGGCGTTGAAGAAGCCGCCGCCGTTGGTGCCGAGCATCTTGATCGCTTCCTGCGAAGCGACCGGGCCCATCGCGATCGACTGTGTCGGCGCCTTCACGTCTTCGAGCACCGGGTTGCCCTTGGCGTCTTTCAGCGGCTGGCTGTCCGGGCCGTTCTTCGGCTGCTGCCAGGCATTGACCTCGAGCGTCGTCACCTCCCTGGCCGCGTCGAAGTTCTGCACCACGCCCTGGCCGACCAGGAAGATCGCAAAGACAACCGACAGCGGCAGCAGCACGTAAAGCGTCGAGCGCGTCACGTCGACCCAGAAGCTGCCGATCTGCGCCGACGAGCGCGCGACGAAGCCGCGCGCCAATGCCCAGACGACGGCGATGCCGGTCGCCGCCGAAAAGAAGTTCTGCACCGCCAGCGCGAGCATCTGCGTCAGCTGGCTCATCGTCGATTCGCCGCCGTAGCCTTGCCAGTTGGTGTTGGTGACGAAGCTGACCGCGGTGTTGAAGGCGGAATCGGGGCTGACCGCGGTGAAATGTTGCGGGTTGAGCGGCAACACGCCCTGCAACCGCTGCAGCGCATAGACGACGAGCACGCCCAGCACGTTGAAGGCGATGGCGGCCAGCGCGTAGCGCTTCCAGGAGCTACCTTCGGCCGGGTCGACGCCGGCCGCCCGATAGAGCAGCTTCTCGAACGCGGCGATCGGCTTCAGCCAGCGCGGGATGCGGCCCTCGGCGACGGCGCTGAACCAGATGCCGAGCGGCCACGCGAGAACGAGCAAGGCCACCAGCAAAACGCCGAGCTGGAGCCCGACTTGCGGCGTGCCCATCACAGGTTCTCCGCGTTGAACAGCGCGACGACGAGGTAGACGAAGAGGCCGACAGCGACGATCCCGCAGACGAGATAGAGGCCGCTCACTTGCGCTGTCCCAACGCATCGCAACCGACGACGAGGCCGGCGATCGATGCGGCAAACAGGGCAATCAGAAACAGGTAGGCGAGATCCATGGTGTTGTTCCGCTTTGGCGGTTCGTTGAAACGATGCTAGGTCGCGGCCCGTCAAGCCGGCGTAGAGACCCGCGCTGCGGGCATCAAGATTTCGTCAAGAGCGAAGAGGCAGGGAAGCGTGGCGCAGCAGCGGGTTCGGCGCCTTGACATGGCAAGGCGCGCACGAGGGCGCGCGCAGGCATGTCGCCTGCGAAGTTGCAACACCACGTTCAACTCACGAGACGAGGATCTGCAATGGCAACGTATGGCAAAAAGGCGTCCGAGAAGGTCGAAAAGACCCTGCACGAGCGCCAGCAAGGCACGCTGAAGAGCGGCGGCTCGGGCAAGACGGTGACGAGCCGGGAGCAGGCGATCGGCCTGTCCGAGGCGCGCGCGGCCGGCGGCAAGGTGCCGGCCAAGAAGAACGCTGCGACGAAAAGCTCGGCGAAGAAGTCGACGCCGGCCAGGAAGGCCGCGGCGAAGAAGAAGTCGGGCTAGATCTGGGCTAGATCGAAGCGCCCGCTGCGGGCGCTTCGATCAGGGCCTCGATCTCGCGTTCGAAGAGCTCGCAGGCGAACTCGTTCGCGCCGAAATTGAGCGCGGCATTGGCGCCGCTCGACAGGCCGAGCTGCATCGAGGCGGCGAGCGCGAAGTCTTCGTCGATGGCGTCCCGGATGATCGTCCAGTTGCGCTGCCAGTGTTCGGCGGCGCGGCGCCCGTGGCCGGCTTCGGGCACCAGCATCCAGCTCGCCGTGGCGCATTGGTCGGGCGCGGTCGGCGTGACGTTGAAGCCGTTGACGTGATCGCCTTCCCACAGCAAAAACGTGCTCGGGAAGAAGAAATAGATGACGTTGCTGTGCCGGCCGAGCAGCGGCCACGATGCCTCTTCGTGGGCGGCCTCGGCGAGCGAGCGCTTCGGCAGGACGATGCGCTGGTGCCGGCCGAACGATTCCTGCTGCACCACGTTGTCGAAGAAGAGGTGAGCGATCGTCGCCCGGTGCGCATGCTTGAAGTGATAGCTCTCGAGATTGGCATCGAGCACCAGCTTCCAATTCGATGGCTGGATGAAACGACGCTCGTGCGGGCTAACGGTGCGGCTGTCGTAGCCGAGAGCCGCGAGCTCCCGGCCGAGCGGGCCGAAGTAGGCGTCCCAGTCGAAGGGCTCGAGTGGCGATGGAACGACCCAGACCAGGCCGCATCGTTCGGCCACCGGCAGCTCGACCAGCGACGCCGCCGCTCGCGGCACGTGGGGGAAATCGGCCTCGTGCGGCCGGCCGACGAGGGCGCCGCGGCCGTCGTAGGTCCAGCTGTGATACGGGCAGACGAAGCGGCCGCGCTCGCTGCCGCAGGCACCGATCGGCGCGATCACCGCGCCGCGATGGCGACAGACGTTGATGAATGCGCGCAGCACGCCGTCGTCGCCTCGTGTCGCGAGAATCGGGACGCCGAGCACCGCGGCGGTGAACCAGTCGCCGGAGTTGCCCACCTTCGATACCGGTCCGATCGCCTGCGGCAGCGCGCGCAGCGCCGCGACCTCGCGACGGTGCCGCTCCGGATCGCACCGGCTATCGCTTCCCTGGCGCGGTGCCAGAAAACGTGCACGTCTGAAGAGATCTTCGGGGGCGTCATGGCAGATCGTCGAGATGACCTGGATGCTGCGGCAGCAACCGCGTTCGCGCTATCGTCGAAAGCCCGATTGCCCTGGAGCATCCACGATGGAAACCCGCCAGCTCGGCGCCCGCGGCCCCACCGTCTCCGCCATCGGCCTCGGCTGCATGGGCATGAGCGACTTCTATTCCAATCGCGACGAGACCGAATCGATCGCGACCCTGCACCGCGCGCTCGACCTCGGCATCAATTTCATCGACACCGCCGACGCCTACGGCCCGCACACCAACGAGGAGCTGATCGGCAAGACGCTGAAGTCGAGACGCGCCGAGATCTTCATCGCCACCAAGTTCGGCATCGTGCGCGACCCCGCCGACCCGCTGCGCCGCGGCTTCGACGGCAGCCCCGACTACGTGCGACGCTCCGCCGAGGCGAGCCTGAAGCGGCTCGGCATCGAGACGATCGACCTCTACTACCAGCATCGCGTCGACCCGAAGACGCCGATCGAGGACACCGTCGGCGCGATGGCCGACCTCGTCAAGGCCGGCAAGGTCCGCTACCTAGGCTTGTCGGAAGCCTCGATCGCGACGCTCGAGCGCGCCTGCAAGGTCCACCCCATCACCGCCTTGCAGAGCGAATATTCACTGTGGACGCGCGACCCGGAAGACGGTGTCCTCGCTGCCTGCCGGCGCCTCGGCGTCGGCTTCGTTCCCTACAGCCCGCTCGGCCGCGGCTTTCTCACCGGCGCCATCACCAAGCCCGAGGATCTCGCCGCCGACGACTATCGCCGCAACAGCCCGCGCTTTCAGGGCAACAACTTCGCCAAGAACCTCGAGCTCGCAAAGAAGGTACAGGAGCTCGCAGCACGGCGCGGCTGCAGCGCCGGCCAGCTGGCGCTCGCCTGGGTGCTGGGGCAAGGCGACGACATCGTGCCGATCCCGGGCACCAAGCGGCGCAAGTACCTCGAGGAAAACGTCGC